>JARRLM010000140.1:0-5734 GCA_037386985.1 Acidobacteriota bacterium
AACAGTTGTCTGTTTCGGGATTTAAAAGTTTATTGAAAAACCATGAGAAGGAAATAGCGATCAAAGATCATGATCGTGCTGCCGCCCTTGCCCTCGGAGAACAGGATAGGAATATCAGCCGGGGTTGTGGCCTCTGACTTAAGGGAAGCAAACGGAGAAGACGAAGTAAAATGTGTGCCTGCCAACGAATCGAACATGTTAGGATTACCCTAACGATTCGATAGATTGAAATGCGATATATAATTCTTCAGTTTTATACAGACCGTATAAATATATCAATCAAGCCAGGACACATCTGGCAGAGGAGTTCAACATGAACATAGAGGAGCATTCAATATTGGGATCTGTCATAGTAAGCTGCAAATCAATCGTTTTACTGTCTTTATGTTTATTCTTGATTTCATGTACGAATCAGAGCGCCAATTCAGGCAATAATCAAACAAACTATCCTTTCAGCGGGAACTGGCAAGGTAATGGAACTGACTCCGAAGGTAACGAATTTACTTTTTTTGCCAAGGTAAGCCATTTAGGTGATAGCAGGTATCGTATGCTAATCCTGGACCAATTGGATACCGTGAAAAAACCTATGCATATTATGGATGGCGTACTGGAAAACAACGAATTTCCATATACCGCCGATGAAGGCCTGTATGAAGGTGGTGGTACGCTCAGTGAGGATCTGTTTGAGGGATACTACAAAGGGCCGGTTGACGGTACATATAAGATGTGGCGGATCAAATAGGAAACCTGCAGTACTGCACCGGATACAGAATGTTGAGCCTGTATAGTCCTGCCGAAGGAGCATCGCTTCTGGGGGGGCAATCTATTGAAATTACACATCATACGGGGGAAGTGATGGGAACGAATATTCGTGCAGCGGCATGGATGGTGATCCTCTGTTTGTGTTTCACGGTTGTCCGATCCGGAAAGACTTTTGCCGGCGATGACAAGCTGACGCCCGAACAGGTCGTTTCCGGACACATTAAATCAATCGGCAGCCCGGAGGTGCTGGCCGACCTGAAATCGCGGGCCTTCACGGGCAGCGCCACTATAGAGTTTATTATGGGCAATGTCGGCCTGATAGGCGGTCAATTCGAGTTCGTCTCGGAGAAACAGAAGCTGGGTATTTTTTATAGATACGATGCCCTGGAATATCCTGGTGAACATTTTGCCTTCGACGGAAAAGATGTAACGGTCAGCTACATCAGTCCGGGTCGAAGGTCCCCATTGGGAGACTTCCTGAATCGCTATGACAGCATCATAAAAGAGGGACTCATGGGCGGCGTTCTGTCGGTGAATTGGCCGTTGCTGAACATGGACCGGAAAAGTGCCGGAATGAAGTACAAGAAAAAGAAAATCGACGGCCGCGAATTGCATGAACTTGAATATCGTCCCCAAAAAGGCATGGGAGATGTAAAGGTCAAATTATATTTTGATTGGGAAACATTCCGTCATGTGAAGACCGAGTATAAAGTCTCAATTTCACACTCCAATGACATTACGCCAATACTGGATGGTGTACTTACAAATTCATTGGATACGGATGTTTATTATGTACTTACTGAAGAGTTTGGCGATTTCCTGGAGGTTAACGGCATGATGCTCCCGTTCAGCTATTCCATCCATTACTCCCGTGCGGGCCGCGGGGGTACATTTATGGCTCGCTGGACTATGGATGCTTTGCGATGGTCTCACAACAGTCCGATCAACCAGCAATTCTACAAAGTACAGTAGGAAGGTTTTTAATCTTTCAGCGACAGTCACACATACACAGAAACATCCAAATATAACTCTTACTTTATTTCAAGGTTCCAAAACAGGAATTACCCTTTCCCTGTCCCGCCCCATCTGCATAGTATGGCATCACGTTTTACTCGGATGGAGCTGCTTATCCGCCGGCGTAAATGGCCAGGATCTGCAGCTGACCGTCTATCATGGCGAAATGAAAGAGGCCGCCTCCTGCCAGGTAGACTGTATCAACCATCGGAATTTCGTCGAATCTGGACGTATTCAGCTCCCTGACCACCGAGCTCGCCTCAAGAAATTGCCTCACTGAAGGTTCGAGTGCTTCAAACCGCTCCGGATTCATCACACCCTTGGCATCGAGATCCGCCCTGGCATCGTCAACGTAGGTCTGGACAATACGCAATACATCGTCGGCCAACTCCTCGGGATCTCCGCGCAGTGCATTCACCTCGCGTATCCATGGTGCTCTCGGAGGGCTGCTGAGCGCTGCAAGCCAGATGTCGAGAACAGCCGCTTCGATCGTCAGTGTGACCAAGCGCCGGCCCTCTTTCTCGGAAAGCGCCCGTCGATAGCGATCTGCCGACCAAGGACGCATATTGTGGGCGGTTCCACCATAGAACTGCAGCCCGGCATGGAGATAGGACTCGAAACGCTCGGTGCCGCGACGGATGTCGAGGAGGTCCTTGAAGGCCTTTCCAAGATGCATGCTGATCTGTTGCTGCTCTTCCGCCGAAAGCGTGCCATGGTTCGTCGCTTCATCCTGAGCCGATAGAGGAGCCAGCGTCCCAACCGGCACGATCAAGGGGAGACAGAAACACAGCAACATGCCACTGAATCGGTTCCTGGTAACCCATAAGCCGAGCAACGATCGCCAGGACTTGATATGGTTGGACCATTTCATTGTGAACCTCCATTCCGATTTAAAAATGTCATTGGCCACATTAATGTTTGTCAGTATACATGGCGTAGGCAGCAAAAAAGCAACAAGTCAGATCAAAAAAAGCCCGCGGAGAAACCTCTCAAACATCCTGGAGTTGGATAGAGAGAGATTCTCGCGTGTGTTTGACCTACAAGGTCAGGTATTTATTATCATTTAAAAGACATGCACATTCGGAATCAGTATCGGAATCGGTGTCGCTATCGACCCCGACTGCAATTGCGATACGGATACCGACCCCGATAATACTGTTCGTGCTGCATCGAGCAGCTCATAGAATCAAGCCTCCGGCTCTGCCGGAAGTCCTCTGACTGTCGTCGGCACAGATATTTCCCACATATCAAAAATTTGATAACTAAAATCGGCCGGAATCGTTGTATTTGATAGGTGCAAATTGCCGTATCGGCATTGTCGGGAGGATATATTGTGGGAATAAATCGTAGATCCATAAAGATTAGGGTAGTTATTACCAGTCTGTGGCTTGTCCTTTTTACAGGCCTTCTCAGCGCACAGTCAGTGACAGTGTCTGAAACTGAAGGCGACTCCGCGACTGAATCCGGTTCCGCCCAAACGAACGAAGAGGAACTGGCTTCGGTACAGGAACAGCTTTTTGAACTGCTGCTCCTGAGTCCTAAATTGACTTCGGCGTTGTCCTACGATCCATCCCTGCTTGGTTACAGGGAATATGTGAACGCGAACAATCCTGAATTGGGTCGATTCCTTGACATCCACCCGGAAGTCACCCGCAACCCGGAGTTTTATCTGTTCGGGCGATTACGCGGCAATTCCAGGAGAAACATTCCGCCTGTCTTCCGGCAAACAGGTCTTCCTGCATATGCCGGAAGCAATCCGGCGTTACTTAGCGGCGACATCATTGCTTTTCTTGTGTTTATTGTGGTTCTTGGAGCCGTGTTATGGCTCCTGCGCCTTATAGTGCAAAATCGACGCTGGGGGAGAGTATTCAAAGCACAGACAGAAGTGCATACCAAACTTTTGGACAAAATTGGCGGAAGCCCGGAACTGCTCAATTACCTTGAGACGGAAGCGGGCAAGAAATTCATGAACCTTGCACCGGTCAGCGGGGCCATTGAATCGCCTCAACATCCGGGAACTCTGAACCCTATATCGAGAATGCTTGCGCCACTGCAGGTAGGAATCGTTGCGGCAATGATAGGAATCGGCATCTTATTTATCAGGACGGCGCTTGAAGATTCCGGCGCACTGCTCCTGTTCGGGACGTTAGGTATCATGCTTGGGATCGGTCTTATATTATCAGCGGGAATTTCGTGGGTCCTGGCCCGACGTCTTGGATGGATATCTCAAAACGAGCGGGAAAATGAGGATTCCAATAAAGCCTCGGCTTAATCCAATTTTCTCATTGGAGACAGTATTAAAGAATCCGACTCAAATTCTGTATCTTTACCGGAACAGGGCGTAGAGTTTGAATTATGTCCATGGAGCAAAGAACCATTACATTCGAATCAGCCGTTTCAAATTGCAGTTCTGACGTCCGGGAAGATTCGACCAAATCCCGGATGAATGAAGAGGCTTTCGTCGACTTCTATCGAAAAACAGTCCGACCGTTCTGGACGTATATGTCCAGGGTGTCGGGAAGCGCAACCTTGGCGGATGATCTGGTTCAGGAAAGCTATCTTCGCTTTCTATGCGCGAAAACGCCATAGGAGGCTGGAGAGGATGCCTGCAGACGCTACCTGTTCCGGATCGGAACGAACCTGGTGCGCGATCACCGGCTCCGTCCCTCTACGGTCCAACTCGACGCAATTCCGGAACCGAAGCTGCCGGTCGTCGATCCCCATGAAATCGAGCACCTCGATTCGGAATCCCTTCTGGATGCCGGACTCGCCCAGGTGCGTCCTCTGGAGCGCCAGCTGCTCTGGCTCGCACACGCGGAAGGATTTTCCTATCGCGAGATTTCCGGCATCACGGGAATCGGAATCGCGCGCATTCGTATCACACTGTTCCGGGCCAGGCATAAGTTGGCGCGCGCCGTGCGACAACAGATGCTTCTATCAGGAGTACGAAAATGAAACTCCCATTCTGCCCCTATGAAGAAAAAGTAACCGAATTGTTGCGCCGTAATTCATGGCCGGAGTCTGCAGATCCCAAATTGGCCGCCCATGCGGAAACATGCAGCCGCTGCAGCGATGTCATTCTCACGAACCGGATTTTCAAGCAGGGACATTCCGAAAGAATGCTGATGGCCCATACGGAATCCCCTCACTATCTGTGGTGGAAGGCTCAACTGCGTCGGCGACACAGCACCGTAGAAACAATCACCAAACCACTTGCTTTCGCGGAAAAACTTGCGTTTGTGTGCCTCCTCTGTTTTGTTGCAGGTATTGTTTTCTGGCAATGGCAACCTTTGGGCCAATGGATCAGCCGATTATCCGACCATTTAGAAACAGGCGCCTTCTGGAATGCCGCCTGGATTCAACTCACCACAGGAAGGAATTTGATCGGCTATTCTATTTTAGCCGGAATCGCTGCCTTCGTCTGCATCGGAGGATGGACACTGCTGACAACAAGACATAAGGAATAGCCTGGCCGATGGAATGAATGCCGGTTCGCGCCAATTAACTTTTCCTGTATGCATCTTCTCCCGCCAGCATGTTTTCCGGTTACGATACCTGCCGCAAGAATCCACATTTTCGGAAATCGTTATGGAAACAGCCTTCGAGTGGACTTTTTCAACAGGACTTTATACGGCGATGATGCTCGCGCTCTAAATTTTCTTACAGTCTTGGTCATAATCTGTCATACTGTTATATGACAGTAGGCGACACTATGATGATTCAAATCAATTTCAAGTCCGGCAAGCCGGTTTACCTCCAGGTAGTCGACCAGATCAAGACCGCCGCCGCTTCCGGTGCCCTCAAACCAGGCGAACCGCTACCCACCATCCGTCCGCTCGCGGAGGAATTGCGCCTCAACCGGAATACGATAGCCAAGGCATATGCCGAACTGGAAAACCAGGGCGTTATCGAAACCCTCCCCGGCAAAGGTAGCTTTGTGAAATCCGATGCCTCGCCC
>JARRLM010000141.1:0-5447 GCA_037386985.1 Acidobacteriota bacterium
TCGCCTTCCCGTCCGCCACACCTTCTTCCAGGAGCAACACGGCGTGTACGGCTGTCTGGCCATCCTGCTCCATGCCTACAACGCAGGCCTCCCGGACACCCGGATTCCGGTTGAGTTCCGCCTCGATATCCTCCGGGTACACATTCATGCCGCTGGCGGTCAGGATCATGTTTTTTGTCCTGCCCTTGATGCGAAGATACCCCTCATCGTCAATCTCACCGATATCCCCGGTCCTGTACCAGCCGTCCATAAAATACTTTTCATATAGATCGGGCCGTTTGTAGTACCCCTGGGTGACATTGTCTCCCTTGACGAGTATTTCTCCCTCATTGGAAAGCTTGATCTCCTGCCCAGGCAATACCCGCCCTACAGTAGCCGGTCGCGGATCCACAACCGTGTTGCACGTAACTATGGGAGAGGTCTCCGTCAGCCCGTATCCCTGAATGATTTTCAGACCCAGCCTGTTCCAGAAGTCCTCGACGGCACCCTCCAGCGGTGCGCCGCCAACGGCGAAAAAAGCCAGTTTGTTGCCGAATTTCTTGTGTACCGACCGGAAGAGCACTTTTCGCAATCCTCTGGGCAGTCTACGGGCCAAAGCGAGCATCCATTCGAAACTTTTGAGGATGCCCCTGGACTCAACTTCTCTTAAAACATTATCGCGCAGCGTCTGTAAAAACATAGGGACGGTAATGACCGATGTAATCCCTTCCTCCTGCAACGCCTGAATAATTGCCGATGACTTCCTGGTTCTCAGATAGGTGATTGAACAACCGTAGAAAAGCGGAATAAAGAGCCCCGCATTCTGCTCCAGCATGTGGCTGAGCGGCAGCATGGAAAGGAACTTCCAGTTCCCGTCATAGGAAAGCACTTGGCTCAGGGAAGCGATGTTCGATACGATATTTTTATTTGTGAGAATAACGCCTTTCGGTTCTGCAGTCGTCCCGGAAGTGTAGACGATTTCGAGGATGTCGTCCCCCGTGATATCGGGCTCCTTATAGACAGGTGGGATTCCCTGTATCTGTCGGAGAAGGTCTTTGGTATTCCACCAGGTAATATTCGACTCGATATTCATGAACCTGGATTTGATGCCGACTTTTGCGCCTGTTTCCCCGGCAATATGGCGGACAAAATCGGGCTTCACCCGCGCATCCAGGGGAACGGCGATCACGCCGGTAAGGGAGCAGGCCAACAGAGCCGCCACCCATTCCGGACCGTTCGGCGCCCAGAGCAGAACTGCGTCCCCCTTCTGAAGGCCGTGGCTCTGATACCAGTTCGCCATACGGTATGCAGAATCGTAAAGATCGAGATATGAAATTCGGATTGACCGGAAGCCCGTCTTAAATACAATCGCCTCACGGTCATGGAATTTGTACAGTATGGGCTTGAAGTAATTTGCAAGGGTATCACTGTTCATGGAAACCTCAACGAGGAGACCTCACATATGATCCATGGGTCAATAGTCAGCACTCAACGATTATTTTTATTCCCTCACGTGTCTCGGCGGTAGAATACGCACGCGACACTTCCGACAGTGGAAACCTGTGTGTCACCATCGACTGAACATCCACCTGCCTGTTTTGAACCAGCCTGATGGCGCGTGGATAGGTGTGCTTCATCCTGTGCACTGCCCGGATTGTCAAATCCTTGTGGCGGGCGGTCGATGCGGAGAATGCCGTCCGGTCATCGGAAGGAATCCCGATCAGCATTACATTGCCGCCGGGTTTGACGGCCGAAATCGAGGCTTCCACGGCTTCGGGATCCCCGGCCGCTTCGAAAGCCACATCGACACCGCGTCCTCCCGTCGCATTTAAAATTGCATCCACTTCCCGACCGGCTCCGGCCTCAAATACCGTCGCTCCAGCCTTTCGTGCGGCTTCGATACGGCGCTGCATCCCGGGCAGCTCAGTGGCAAAGATCGACGTCACGCCTGCAGCGCGCGCTACCTGGATCACACAAAGTCCGATTGCGCCGCAGCCGAACACACCCACACTCAATCCCCGGTTGACGAACCCGCAATCGACTGAAAATATCGCTACGCCCAGCGGTTCGAGCATGACACCCTCGATATCTGTCATGGACTCCGGAAGTGCGAAGAGGCACTTTTCCGGCCAGGCGATATATTCGCGGAGCACGCCGTCATACGGCGCATGACCGGCGAAGCGCAGTGATGAACAAATGTTCGGATTTCCCTGCCTGCAGAACTCGCATATGCCACAGGGGCATGCAGGATCTATGGCTACCCGTTCTCCTTTTCGAGGGCCGGATTCTATAACACCGGCACACTCATGGCCCAGTACCATGGGTTCGACAACCCTGTCGCTTCCGATGCCCCCCTCTCTCAGCCAGTGCACATCAGATCCGCATACACCGACTGCCGTCACTTTTACAAGCACTTCATCATTTGCCGGAACGGGTGCCGGCTCCTCACGAAGACGCATATCGCCTGCGCCATGAATTCGAGCTACCTGCATATCGCCTCCTTTCCGTGCGGGTCAGCCACACTGATTTTTAATTTACACGTATTCTCCGGGTGCGGATCCGAGTCTTTGCGGTTTCATATCCATCAGCCGCAGCCGTTACCGTAACAGTTCCGGGCTTATCATCAAGCGACCTCAGAATCAGCATCGCCTTGCCATGAAACAGGGTGCGCTCGGTCGACTGGAAGGATTCCATTGAAAGCGGGTTGCCGTTTCCGATAGAGGCGATCTCCGCAGGACCCTCCACTTCGAAAGTTACTGAATCATCAGCCAGGGGGCAGGCATTCCCTTCCCCGTCTATCGCTTCCACCAGGATATAAGAAAGGTCGGAGCCATCCGCTGCGATCTCCGTATGATCCGGTCTCAGTGCAAACTTTGCCGGATCTCCCGCAGTTTTTACCACTGCTTCTCCGACGACGGCGCCGTTTTTATAGGCCACGGCCCTGAGTTCCCCGGGTTCATACACCACATTCATCCAGCGCAGGCGATAGCGGTCTATGACGGCATAATATGCTCCGTCCAGTCCGTCGGGAACGGTGTCCAGCTTCGCGCGCTTTCCCAACGAACGACCGTTCAGGAAGAGTTCGGCAGAATCGCCGTTGGTGTAGACAAACACGGGAACTGCAAGATCCTTCCTGTCGCGCCAGTTCCAATGAGGAAGAATATGAACAGTCGTTTCATCCGGACGCCAGTAGCTGCGGTAGAGATAATAGCGGTCCTTGGGTATCCCGCAGAGATCGACAATGCCGAAATAGGAACTGCGCGCCTGGCGCACAAAGGGTGACGGTTCGCCGAGGTAGTCGAAACCGGTCCAGACGAATTCTCCAGCCACAAAAGAGTCGGTCTCCATCAGGTAGAAATCACGATCGGCGACATCGGACCACCACATCGCGTTGAAATCATAGGAACTGACCTGGTTGCTTTCTCGCGAAAATTGTGTTTTCGATTCCGGGAGCGGGAAATCGTAGTAGCCCCGCGTACTTACGGTTGAAGCCGATTCGCTGTAGACGAGAGGTATATCGGGGTGGGTTTCGCGAAACCGTCCGTACCGCCGCATGTAATTGTAGCCGACAACATCCAGCGCATCGAGAACATTGCTGTCTCCGTCTGCAGGATTGTCGTTGCCGATTGTAACCGGGCGTGTTGGATCGTACTTCCGAACAAAATCCCGCATGAAACCGACACGCTCGGCGGTCTTTCCCCAGAAGCGTTCACCGGTACCGATCTCGTTTCCGATCGACCACAGAACGACGCTCGGATGATTGCGGTCGCGTAGAACCAGGTTTCTAATCTGCCGCTGCCCGAACGATTCCAGCGGCTCGTCGGTCACATGATCGGCCGTGGCTTCCCATTTGTCGAACGCCTCGTCCCACACGAGAATCCCCATCCTGTCGCAGAGATCGAGCACTTCCGGCGCCGGCGGATTGTGACTGGTGCGAAGGGCGTTGACACCCATCTCCTGCATAATTTCGAGCTGCCGCTGCATGGCACGAACGTTAAAGGCGGCACCCAGGGGCCCCTGGTCGTGGTGAAGGTTCACGCCGTGCAACTGCACCCGGCGGCCGTTGAGGTGGAATCCGTCATCGGCCTTAAACTCGTAAGTCCGGATTCCGAAGGCGGCTGTCTCTTCATCCACGACTCGACCGTCTGCTGAAACGACCGCTTCAGCTTTATAGAGCTCGGGATTGTTCACATCCCAGAGACGCGGATTTGAAATTTCCAGTGTCTGAACCGTATCTGCCGAGCCGCCGGACGGAATAACAATCGATGATGTTCCTCCCGCTACCCGGTTGCCGTCGGGATCCATCAACGTAATCTTAACATCTGAATTTACGCCTTTATCGAGATGATTCTCTACAGTCACGGAAACCTTTACCCCGGCTTCATCGCCGGTCACGGAAGGAGTTGTCACGAATGTTCCCCAGTGTGCTATATGCACCTGATTGATAATCGTCATCATGACCTTGCGATAGATACCCGCACCGGGATACCAGCGCGACCTGTGACTGCGGGTATCGGCAACGACGGCAATGATATTCTCCTTTCCGAATTGAACGAATGGCGTGGCGTCAACTCGAAATGAGTTATAGCCATAATCCCATTCGCCGGCGAGTTGACCGTTTACATAAACCTTCGGGAATGCCATGACACCGTCAAAATCAAAATATACCCGGCGGCCTTCGTAGCCGGCATCCAGGGCAAATGACTTTCGATACCAGCCCACCCCTTTCCAGGGAAGCTTGCCTGTAGATCCGTTTGCAGCAGGATCGAACGGTCCCGTGATCGCCCAGTCATGGGGAAGCCGTACCGTTTCCCAACCGGAATCGTCGAAGTCCGACCGGATTACGTCCTCATCCCGTTCGCCCTTCATAAACAGCCAGTCGTTGTTAAAGTCCTGAGTTACCCGTTGCCCGGTCTTCGACGCACAACCGGAGTTCAACAAAACTGCAAGCACAAAGGCATAGACCGAGATCCGGTATCCTGATCTGCGATCACCATCCGGCAGATCTGCTCGAGTTGAATAATGGCGCATCATCACACCTCTCCGTTCTGCAAAAAAGACTCAATCGACCTCTTCGTTCAATGGGATGTGCAGAATTCCGTCTCCCTCAATATCCTCCAGATCACACCACCACTTTTTGGCATAGTCGGGTTTCCCATAGCCCAGAACATCATCAAGCCAGGGAGCAATGCTTCTGGCAAATGAGGAATGGCGCAGTAATGCTCCTGCGGCGCGATGCAATGGAGTGTAGGGTTTGTTCCAGGGGCAAACGGTCAGGCAGGTTCCGCAGCTGGCGCCCTTCTGGTTCCCGACCCTCATGGACGTGCATTTTTTAATATCGCAGGGCCATTGCTCGTACCCGTTGTGCAGGACCTTGTCACCCTCACTGAGTGCACCGGACGGGCATTCGCGCGCACATTTCTTGCACTTGGCACAGAAATCCTGAAGACCGAAATCGATTGGCTTGT
>JARRLM010000142.1:0-19625 GCA_037386985.1 Acidobacteriota bacterium
AGGTATCTTAAAAGGCCTGTATTTGGGGCTGAAGCGGGTTCTGCGTTGCCACCCATTTGGTACCGGAGGGTTCGATCCGGTCCCATAGAAATATTCGGGGAAAGATGGGTTTCTGGATGCGGACTGAGGTTACACGCCCGGATTTTCCGCACGATAAGAAACGGGTTCAGGCATGAAGACACATGCCTCACAGAAACGCAGGATAAAGGATTCTGTAGGTTTCCTTCTTAACATGGCAAGCAATTGCTTGCCGCAGCCAATGACAAAATTATGGAAAAACGTACCATTCTGGCAATCGCACTGTCATTATTAGTCTTATTTGCCTTTCAATATATAAACCAGAAATATTTTCCACCTGAAGAGCCTACGCAAATCGCTGATAGCACGGCAAATGAACCTGTCACAGCACCTCGGGAAAAAGCGGAGACAGTGGTTGAGAAGCAGCCCGAGCCGTTATTCGAGGCTTCTGAGTCGGATACTAAAGCGGATGGCCCGAGGGAAGTTCTCATTGAAGGAGAGCTTTACAAAGCTGTTCTCGACAGCAAGGGCGCTGTTTTAAGCAGCTGGATCCTCAATCAATACAAATCGTCCCAGGGCAATGATTTTGAAATGATCTCGGTAGGGGATCAGGGTGAAGAATGGTCCTATCCAGGCTCGATGATGTTTGAGGATCCAAATACGACAGAATTGGCCAATGAAGAGGTGTATGAAGTAACTGTCGACGGCAGGCCGTATATGGGCATGCCGCTGTCCGCCCCTAAGGATGTTGTTATGACCCTGAGGCGTGGAAGTATAGCTATTCAGAAAACTTACAGTTTTAAAGAGGAAAATTATACCGTAGGCCTTTCGGCCTCATTCGTAAATGAAGGCCAGGCTCTGGAAGGGATGTTTTTACTTGCTCAGGATATAGGCCCCATTGAGGAGCATCTTGAGGGAAGGTATGCCGCGCTCAAGGCCGTATATTTCGACGGAGATAAAGTGCGAAGAAAATCCGCTCCCGGCGAAGAGGATGGCAATGTTGAGATATCCGGCAACATTCGCTGGGCTGGTCTGGATATGCACTACTTTTCCGCAATAGCCATACCTGAAAAGTTGATACCTTCCTTCGACATCAGGGGTTACGAAATAAAATCTGAAACCATGCAGGGCAAGGAAATTGAAAGGAGCCTGCTCAGCCTGAAAATTCCGGTCGATGGATCCTTAAATTATTTGATGTACCTGGGGCCGAAAACACAGGCAAACCTAAAAGCCGTGCCGCAATTCGATCTCTCCGGCGTTATTGACTATGGGATGTTCAAGATTATCGCCCTGCCGCTTCTTTCCGCCCTGCACTGGATTTATCAATATGTCGATAATTACGGATTGGCAATCATCCTTCTGACGCTCTTCATTTCGATTCTGTTATTTCCCCTGAGGCTGAAGCAGATTCTTTCCATGAGAAAAATGCAGGTCGTCCAGCCGAAGGTTAAAGCCATCCAGGAAAAGTACAAAAAGTATAAGAAAACCGATCCGAAACGTGCAGATATGAACCGGGAGGTAATGGCGCTTTATAAAGAACACAATGTCAATCCAATGGGCGGATGTTTGCCGTTGCTTGTGCAGTTCCCACTGTTGATCGCTTTTTACAGGCTGATCGCGAACTCTATAGAGCTGCGACAGGCTCCGTTTATTTTATGGATACAGGATCTGTCGGCTAAAGATCCTTCTTATATTCTTCCGATCGTCATGGGTATTACAATGTTCCTTTCACAAAAAATGACACCCATGGCACCGACTACCGATAACTCACAGGCAAAGATGATGAAGTATATGCCGATCGGTCTGACAATTCTGTTTCTGTTTTATTCGAGTGGATTGAATCTGTATTTTCTCTGCAGTAATATTTTCCAGGTTGCTTTTCAAAAGATCGCCGAGAGGTGGATGGGTGATGGACGGAATGTTAAAAAATCCAAACGAAAATAAAGAGGTACGATCTGCTGAATCGGTGACGGAAACCTGCCGGCAGATTATGAAGAGCCTTCATCTGAACCTTTCCGTTGAGGGAAAAGAGGAAGACGGCGACATTCATATAAATATTGCCGGTGAAGATCGTCCCTATCTGCTGTCCAATTCCGCCTCTCTTCTGAATAGCATCGAATATCTTTTGAATCGAATTTTCAGGAGCGGAAGAGATGAAGGTTCCAGGATCATGATCGATGCGGATGGATATCGCCAACATCGGGAAGCCGAATTGACTCTTCTGGCACAAATGGCATCTCAAAAGGTCCTTGCTCTGCGAAAACCCCTTGGATTGCAGCCTATGACTCCACGGGAACGAAGAATTGTCCACCTGGCATTAGCTGAAATTGACGGCGTGCATACCAAAAGCGCAGGCGAAGGCGAAAACCGCAGCATTACTATCTTTCCCTCTTAGTGTAACCTATAGATTTTGAAACTACATCGTTTTTATGAATACGGTTCTCCTTAGGAATCAACAGATTACACCTAATACACACAGCTTCTGCGAAGTTGGATTTCCTGCGGTTAAAATTACTGATATCTGGGAAAATATAAGTATTCATGAATAATAGGTTCGGAATTGAGGCTGAATACTTGTAAGAAATACGAGCAGAAATCCCATGAGCGATTTGTCCGACACAATATGTGCGCTTTCTACCGCCACCGGTCGTTCCGGAATCGCTGTTGTACGCGTCAGCGGCTCCAGAAGCTTCGAAATTTATAGGAAAATTTTCCACCACTCTCAACCCTGCGATAAGGTTCAACCACGCATATCCATTCTCGGACGAATCGAGGACCCACGAAATGGCAATGAAATAGATAATGCTGTGTCTGTCTGTTATGCCGCCCCAAAGTCCTATACCGGCGAGGATGTGACGGAATTCTCCATCCACGGAAGTCCCGTGCTGGTCGCTGCGCTTCTGGACTGCATATGCGCGGCTGGTGCAAGGCTTGCCGAACCGGGCGAATTCACCATGAGAGCCTTTCTGCACGGCAAAATGGATCTCACCCAGGCGGAATCGGTGAAAGACATTATTGATTCTACAACACTGTTTCAGGCGCAGGTAGCTTCCAGGCAGCGGACCGGTGAAATTTCAAAAAGTTTACAGCCTTTAAAAACTCTTTTTACGGATATTATTGTTCAGCTTGAGTCTGCCGTTGAGTTTGTTGAAGAAGATCTATCCCTGGACACACGTGCCGTTTTGACCGAAAAAATGACTGCCGCCAGAAAGGATATAAGAAAATGGATCGATACCTACCGTCAAGGCAGAATCGTCCGGGACGGTTTCAGCATGGCCATAATCGGTCGTCCCAATGTCGGGAAAAGCAGTCTCTTCAATGCGCTTTTGAAGCAGGATCGTTCCATTGTGATGGATCTACCCGGAACAACGCGTGATATGGTATCAGAATTTACCAGCATTGGGGGAGTTCCTGTCAAGCTGCTCGACACTGCCGGACTGCATACGTCCTCAGATTCTACCGAGAATATTGGAATCGATCGCACCTACCAGGCTATTTCAGATGCCGACGCAATACTGATTGTTTTGGATCGAAGCCAACCTTCTCATCGGGAAGAAACTGAATTCAAGTCAGTTTTAAGCCGGTTGCAGTGCATTGTGGTCATGAATAAAAATGACTTGGAGTCGCGATGGACACGGGAAGATACCCATGATTTTGCCGGAGAGTGGCCATGGATCGAAGTCTCGGCAAAATTCGGCGACGGTATAGATAAACTTCGAGCCTTAATTTTTGAACAAATTTTTGGTGCTGAAAATCTTCACAGTAACAGTCTGTTGATCTCAAACTTAAGACACTGTCACTCCCTTGAAGCAATAGAGGAGGAAATAATTTTGGCGGAAAATGCCCTGAATGAAGGCCTGTCTGAAGAATTCGCCCTTGTACATCTGCACAGAGGTTTCAATGAAATGGGTGTAATAACAGGGGAAACTTCAGTCGAAGATATTCTGATTGAAATATTTTCACGTTTCTGTATCGGGAAATAACCGGCATGCGGTTCCAAAGGAAAAAGGAGTCAGGAATCAATCAGTAGTTCTAAGTTCTAAGCTCTGAGTTCTGAGTGATAAAGAGAGGCTGTAGGATCCTCCTCTTTCACATCAAACCATCAACTGTTAACTTTTTACTGTGAACTTCAAAATCAGTAGACAGAAGAATGGTTCCATGTGTAGGTGTGTTGTAACTAGTTGTAATACTTATATTAATGGCGATTAGTGATGGACTGTCCTGTTAGATGGAGAGATAACATTGGCGCGGTTTGATGAAAGCTATGACGTCATTGTCGTGGGCGGTGGACACGCCGGATGCGAAGCAGCGGTTGCTTCCGCCCGGATCGGCGTCAAAACAGCCTTGTATAGTTTCGATTTAGATCTGCTTGCACAGATGTCGTGTAACCCCGCTATTGGAGGCATTGCAAAGGGACATCTGGTAAGGGAGATCGATGCTCTGGGCGGAATCATGGGTCTGGCTGCAGACAAAAGCGGAATTCAATTTCGTCTTCTAAATGCAAGCAGGGGTCCGGCAGTTCAAGCGCCTCGTTGTCAATCTGATAAAGTCAAATACCGCAATGAGATAAAAAGAATCATGCTAAGACAACCCAACCTGTCTATATATCAGTCAGAGGTTGTAGCACTGATTCTGGAGAAAAATCAGGTGCTGGGCATTCAAACTGTCGACGGTAAAAACATTGCTGGAAATGCTGTCATTTTAACTACAGGTACTTTTTTAAATGGACTGATACATATTGGAGATCAGAGACAAAAGGCCGGTAGAATAGGTGAAGGTGCATCAAAAAAGCTTGCTGAATGCATACAAAAAATAGGATTTCAGATCGGACGACTTAAAACCGGGACACCACCGAGAATTAACCGTAATACAATTGATTATTCATTTTTTAAAGAACAGACTGGAGACCACCTTGCCGCAGATTTCATGTTTTTTAGGATATACGAACGAAAGACTCCATAATCTGATTCGTGAAAATATCGAGAAATCTGCGCTCTACGGTGGCTTTATCAAAGGAATTGGGCCACGCTATTGTCCCAGCGTTGAAGATAAGGTTATAAAATTTGCCGATAAAAGGCGTCACCAGCTTTTTCTGGAACCTGAAGGTTTGGATTCTGAAAGAATCTATGTAAACGGCCTTTCCAACAGTATGCCGGTTGAAATCCAGAAAAAAATGATTTTATCAATACCAGGTCTTGAGAAAGCGGAAATGATTCAATCCGGATATGCGATTGAATACGATTTCATACAACCTACCGAGCTGAATCCCACTCTGGAAACGAAAAAAGTTCAGGGTCTTTTTCACGCCGGCCAGATTAATGGAACTACCGGATATGAAGAAGCTGCTGCACAGGGATTTGTTGCTGGAGTCAATGCTGCCATGAAAGTCCTTGAGAAAGATCCTGTCATTTTTACAAGGGAAGAAAGCTATATCGGAACAATGGTGGATGATCTTGTTACAAAAGGAGTTGATGAGCCTTACCGGATATTCACTTCCCGTTCTGAATTCAGGCTGCTTCTGCGTATTGATAACGCGGATCGCAGGCTGAATCCGATCGGATATAAAATTGGATTAGTTTCGAAGTCTGATTACGATAAGTTTCTGGAGAAATATAATGAAGTTGAAAAAATTCGAAGCTTTTTAAAGGAAAGGCGTTGGAATACCAGGGATGCCCGTTGTCCTGCCCTTGCAGGGAAAGTAAATGTTGAATCGATTAAGGGTTTTACACTGGAAGAGATCCTTCGACGCCCTGGAATATGTTTGAGAGATTTCGAACCATTGCTGCAGTTTCATAACATGATGCCGTCTTCTGCTGAAATTTCCCGGATAACTGAGATTGAAGTTCGGTACCAGGGGTATATTCAACAGCAGGTAAAGGATGCCGACAGGGTACGCCGTACAGGAAAAAGGCGTATCCCGCCTGATTTTGATTACAGTACTGTTGATGGATTGAATAGAGAAACAAAGGAAAAGCTCAGTCGCATTCGTCCAATGGATCTTGCAATGGCTGCCCGGATACCGGGAATTACACCTGCCGCTGTTTCGATTATCAATATTCAGCTGGAAATTCAACAGGCTAAGAGGAAGTCCTTTCAAAAATAATGCTTTCCAAAATGTGGCCTTGAGCATGGAATCACAGGATGCAGTAAAGAAGATTATTGAAAGATGCGGACTGCCTTTCGATCGTAAAACTGCTGAAAAGCTGCAAAAATATATTTTTTTATTAAACAAATGGAATTTTCGCATCAATTTAACCGCATCAAGTGAATGGTCTTCTATTGAACCACTTTTACTGGAAGGAGTATGGGCGTCAAAACTTTATCCGCCTGACGCTAAAACCCATCTTGATCTTGGAAGTGGCGCCGGTTTTCCCGCCATTCCTCTGAAGATTTTGATACCCGATATTCAGTTGGATATGATTGACAGTCGATTGAAGCGTGTCAGTTTTCTCGAAACAGTGGTAAGTCGATTGGGACTATCAGAATGTTCTGTATACCACGGTCGTATCGATAACTATATGGATAAAACTGAAAAAATTTGGGATTGCATAAGCTGGAAAGGCCTTAGAATTAGCACCCGAGATTTTTTCAAACTAAAAAAATGCACACATTTGAAGACACAGTTCTGGATTTTTCATGGTAGAGAATTGGCAGCAGAAGACCCTGATATAGTTGAGAAGAATCTGAAGCTGTTGCGAAGAGAGAAATTTCCTTATAAATCGGAATGGATGGTATCGATATTTCTCCTGAGATGAATGTTTCACGTGAAACATTGACAAAAAGACGTTTCACGTGAAACATTCGGTTGAATTCTTCTAAAATTCCAATTGGTCTTTGTCTTTTCCAGTCGAATTGTGTTAATCTCCGTTAGCTCTCGCTATGAAACCTTGTGAGTGATGAGGATTCAAATAAATCCATGGGAAAAACAATTGCTATAACGAATCAGAAAGGTGGCGTGGGCAAGACGACGACGGCCATAAATTTAGCTGCAGCTCTGGCTATGGCCGATATGCGTGTCTTAATCGTTGATACAGATGCCCAGGCAAATTGCAGCAGCGGTTTAGGTGTGGAAAAAGGCAGTGTAAAGAGCCTTTATGACGCTTTAATAAATGAAGTGCCTCTTGAGGAGATCATTCACAAAACAGAGCTTGATAATCTGAAGCTGGTACCGGCAGACAGCAATCTGGCCGGCGCCAGTGTTGAGATCCTTGAACTTCCCGGCAGGGAGTTTCTGCTTAAAAATCTCTTGAGTCCCTTTTCCGAACATTATGATTTCATCCTGATCGACAGCCCTCCTTCCCTGAATATATTAACACTGAATGGCATGGTCGCTGCAGATGCTGTCCTGATTCCTATCCAGTGCGAATATTTTGCGCTTGAAGGGCTTTCTAATCTGTTTGTTACGCTTGCTCGTGTCCGTCGATCCCTGAATCCGGAGTTGTTAATTCAGGGCATTCTATTGACAATGTTTGATGAAAGAACCAATTTAAGCGATCAGGTGCGGGATGAGTTAAGAAATCATTTTCCTCATCATCTGCTGGAAACCATTATTCCCCGCAATGTCCGGCTGGCCGAAGCCCCAAGTTTCGGCAAACCGGTTCTTCTCTATGATATCAAGTCCAAAGGGGCCGATAGTTATATCAGGTTGGCCAGGGAAATATTAAATCATGAGAAAAAAGGTATTAGGTAGAGGATTGGACGCGTTGATACCTGACGCAAAACAACCAGAGATTCCTTCAGGTGAAATCGACATCGATCGAATTGTCACCAATCCGGACCAACCGCGTCTTCATTTGGACGAGGATCGTCTGCAGGAGCTGGTGTTCTCAATACGTGAAAACGGAATTTTGCAGCCTATTCTCGTTCGCTCTTTCGAAAACGGTTATCAGCTTATTGCCGGTGAAAGGAGACTTGCAGCGGCTCAAAGAGCAGGATTATTAAAAATTCCGGCGGTTGTCCGTGATGTACCGGATGATCGTCTTCTGGAGCTTGCCCTTGTAGAGAATATTCAACGTGAGCCTCTGAATCCGTTAGAGGAAGCACAGGCTTATGAAAATCTGATTGAAACTACAGGGGGAACTCAGGAGCAGGTTGCGGAAAGACTGGGGAAAGACCGCAGTACAGTGGCTAACGCTATGCGTTTGCTAAAGTTGCCTCCAAACGTAACAACTGATTTTGGGAACAAAAGTGGATATTCACTCTAAATCTTTGAATAAAGGTGAGATACGGATTCATTACTCTAGCCAGGAAGAATTAATGCGCATCTATGAACTATTAACTGAAAAATCCATAACTACGGAGCAGGATTATGGGAATAGGTAAAACAAAAACAGGTAATGATATTGTGAGCATTCTGGGCAAAGGTACGGAAATCAATGGCGAAATTTCCTTTACGAGCGGTATGAGGGTTGACGGTGTCATAAAGGGGAAAGTGCGCTCCGAACAGTCTATAATCATAGGACCTTCCGGCAAAATAGATGCTGAAGTCGATATCTGCAATATTTCAATAAACGGAGAATTTCGAGGGATTATCCGAGCTACGGAACGTGTGGAAATTCATAAGGAAGGTAAGGTTTTCGGCGATATCTTCTCACCATGTCTTATCATAGAAGCGGGGGCAACATTTGAAGGTCGCTGTAATATGGGTGAGGGTGACATTCAGAAAGAAGAAGAAAATACAGACCCCGATACAACTTTATAGCTCCGCGGATCATACACGTGGAGAGAATTTCAAAAATCTTTAAAAACCCATAATACTAATACCTTAGTATTATGTAATGAGGAGTAGTAAAGGGCGCGTGTTAATCGGAAGAAATCTTTAATGATTTAAGAAACTTGGCGTCTTCAGGCGAACCTGAAGACGCATGCGTGAATTAGGATAATAAAGGGCGCGTGTTAATCGGAAGAAATCTTTAATGATTTAAGAAACTTGGCGTCTTCAGGCGTGATCCGAAGCCTCACCGGTTCATCGGGGAAATCGGATGCAATGTCGCATTCCTCGCTGTCTCTACGACTGAATCCTATTTTGGCTTCAATTACCAGGAAAGTTTCATATCCGACATCCCGAATTTCCTGGAGACGGGCAGTGATTTTGGGGGATTCGGCCAGCGTCTCCTTAATCGATTCGCCAAGGTTTTTCATGAGACGTTTTATTTCTGCTTCCGGCATCAAGGTTTCTCCCGATCTCTTTTAGTTTACGGAAAAGCCAGAATACCCCTGGCTTATGCCCCAGCCTGCTGCTGGGGGGGCGAGCCCCCATGGCTTTTTCCTAAGGAAGAAGCTCGAACCTACGGTCAGAGTTCTTTATTCAATAATATCATTTTACACTTATATTGAATACGCTTAAATTATGCGTAGAAGGAGAAGAAGTTCCGACCTCTACTTGGAGACCGTTTAATCAGCTGACTGAAAATGGCATATTCTGCAAGTTCGAATTTATTTAAACTTATCGGATCACAGAGTTGAAAACCGAGTATAAAACTGAATAATATAATCTTTGTTCTCTTTTATGAAACCTTTGGTCCGTTGAACTCGTAGTATTCGTCATTGCGGTACATTTGGAGGCATGGATGGATAAGAAGAAGAAAAAGAAGGTGTATTTGGCCTGTGGAGGCGCATTTTTGCTGATCATTTTCATCCTGATCAGTGTAATGTCTTCAAATAAAGATACAGTATCCGTCCAGACTGCCAAGGTAGAGAAAAAGGATCAGCTGACTTCAAAAGTCACTGCAAGTGGAGAAATTCGGGCAAAAACGTCGGTGAACATTTCTCCCGAAATAGCAGGGATTATTAACAAGCTGTACGTTCGTGAAGGCGATGACGTCCGGGAAGGAGATCTGCTACTGCAGATCGATCCAATCCAGACGGAAGCCGAAGAAAATATCGCCGATTCACGCTACCAGCAGGCTCTTATGGATGTCCGCAGCCGTGACATTGAAATAGCAAATACGGCGCTGCAGCTTGAAAGGGACAAAGCGTCCCTCAATCAGGCCCGGGCTGAACTTGTACAAAAAGAGGACAACTACAGCAGGGAAGAGAGAAGCTTCAATCGCAAGCAGGACCTTCATGAGGAGGGGTTGATTTCGGACGATGAATACGAAATTGCACAGAATTCATTAAAATCCTCGAAGACTATCCTGGATATTCAGAGAGAAAATATCAGGCAGATGGAGGCGCAAATCGACCTTTCGAAAAACAATATCGAAAAGATGAAGCTTTCCCTGGATAACGCCCGGCAACAGGAAAGGCAGGCGAAACAAAACCTTGTCAAGGCGGAAGATAATTCAAAGAAGACGAAAATCACATCGCCACAGAATGGAGTCATAACAAAATTAGCCAAGGAGAAAGGGGAACGTGCGGTCCCGGGAAACCAGAACAATCCGGAAGCAACCATCATGACAATTGCTGATCTGAGCGTAATTCAGGCTGAGCTTAAGGTGGATGAAACTGAAATAGTAGGCCTTACTCTGCAAAATTATGCCGAAGTTGAAGTGGATGCGATTCCGGATGTGAAATACGAAGGTGAAGTGACCGAGATTGGAAACAGTCCCATATCTGGAACCTCCCAGCAGGAAGCGAAAGATTTCAAGGTCATTGTTACTTTGAAGGATCCTTCAAAGAAATTGCGTCCCGGCATGTCCTGCACAAGCGATATCACAACTGAAAGAAGAGAAGACATACTGGCTATTCCTATCCAGGCTTTAACGATTAGGGAGGTTGAAGTCGATGAGGACGGGAAATATCAAGAACCCGATCTGGATAGTATGAGCGAAAAGACGATTGTGCAGGCGAATTCCAAGTCGGATGAAGCGCCGAAAGAGGAGCTTGAAGGGGTTTTTGTAATTGATGAGAAAATGAGAGCCCGATTTCGCCCGATCAAAACAGGCATTACGGGCGAATCTGATATTGAAGTGCTTGAAAATCTGAAGGAAGGCGAGGAAATAATTACCGGCAGTTTTCAAACCTTACGAACGATTGAAGACGGAACCTATATTAAAATTATCAACAAAGACGAGCCTGAATCGGATTAAGGCATTATTAGGGGTGTGCAATGAGCGGAACCAATGGATCTGATGCATCTGTAAACAACGACAATCTGATACAAATCGAGGACCTCTGGAAGACCTATCAAATGGGGACTGAAGAGATCCACGCCCTGCGTGGAGTCACATTTCAAATCCGATGATGAACTTGCCCATATCCGGAATAAGGAAATAGGATTTGTGTTTCAGACTTTCAACCTTCTGCCCCGCGCATCAGCCCTCCACAATGTGGAACTTCCTCTGATATATAATGGAACCCCGTCGAATGAGCGCAAGGAGCGTGCGCTTAATGTGCTGGAATCGGTAGAATTGGGAGAAAGAGCGTACCATCGCCCCAATGAGCTTTCCGGCGGCCAGCGTCAGAGAGTGGCTATTGCCAGGGCTCTGGTTAATAACCCTTCGATCATTCTTGCCGACGAACCGACCGGGAACCTGGATTCGTCAACCAGCAGAGAAATCATGGTCCTCTTCGACGCCCTGCATGAAAAAGGCAATACGATTATCCTTGTGACACACGAAGCCGATATTGCCAGCCACGCGCACCGAGTCATACGGCTTCTGGACGGACAGATTGCGAGTGACGAGCGGGAATAAACTTTCCTGAATCTCTTGTGAGGGAAATACGGGCCGGAACGAATGCGATCAGAAGAGCTGCATGCCGATAAACTGGGCCTGCCCCTTCAATTCCTCTTCAATGCGAAGTAATTGGTTGTATTTACAGAGACGATCCGTGCGACAGGCGGAACCGGTCTTTATCTGACCCGCGTTTGTGGCTACGGCCAGATCGGCAATGAATGAATCTTCGGTTTCTCCGGAACGGTGGGAAATTACAGTCGTGTACCCGCCCCCTTTAGCCAGCTCAATCGTGTCCATCGTTTCACTCAGTGTGCCGACCTGATTCAGTTTGATCAGGATACTGTTGGCAATTCCGTCTGATATCCCGTCCTGCAGTCGTTTCGCATTTGTAACAAATACATCGTCCCCAACAAGCTGAATTTTTTCTCCAAGAGCAGACGTGAGTGCCACCCATCCCTGCCAGTCGTCCTCGGCCATTCCGTCTTCCAGGGAGATGATAGGATATTGCCTCACCCAATCTTCGTAGAGCTGAATCAACTTTTCGGAATCTAAGATTTTTCCGGTTGATTTTTTGAAAGTGTAGGCGTTTTCTGTGTAGAATTCACTGGCCGCCACGTCAAGAGCGAGATAAATTTCCTGACCCGGTTTATATCCTGCTTTCTGGATAGCCTCCAGGATCATTTCAAGCGCTTCTTCATCGGAATTTACATTGGGCGCAAATCCCCCCTCATCTCCAACCCGTGTGGAATGCCCCTTCTTTTTCATAACCGATTTCAGGGAATGAAACGTTTCGACCCCCATGCGCAGGCTTTTTGAAAAGGATTCAGCTCCTGAAGGAACGATCATGAATTCCTGAACATCAAGATTGTTGTCGGCATGTGCGCCGCCGTTGATAATGTTCATCATGGGGACCGGAAGAATGCATGCATTGATTCCTCCCAGATAACGAAACAGACTCAATCCCATGGCGGCAGAAGCGGCGCGTGCTGCAGCCAGGGATACCGATAGAACTGCATTGGCGCCCAGGCGAGCCTTGTTGGGCGAATCGTCCATGTTGATAAGAATCCGGTCAAGGTTCCGCTGGTTGAAGACATTTTCTCCGGTTAAGGCGGGTGCGATAACAGTGTTTACGTTTTCAACCGCCTTTAAAACGCCTTTGCCCATATACCTTCCCGTATCGCCGTCCCGGAGTTCCACCGCTTCGTGGGAACCGGTAGAGGCGCCGGAAGGGATCGCAGCAGTTCCCCGGATATTTCCGTCCAGAACGACCTCCGCTTCAATTGTGGGAGTGCCTCTGGAATCCAGGATCTCTCTTGCCGTTATGGAACGTATCGCGCTCATGATTCAATTCTCCCTGCATGGGTTTATTATAGATTCTTGATCCTCGTTTCTTACAGTGCTTCTTCCCTGGGCGGCAGGGAGCACCTAGTTTGCCAATATTTCGCGGATCAGGCTTTTCAGCCTGCAGGCCGGCCTAACGCTGTCTTCAACTCCGGCTCGCTACTGAATACTATAAGAAATACGGGTTAACGACTTGATGTATAGCACAGGCGGATCATGCGATCAAGAAACCTATTTAATATATTCTACTGAAATTGACAGTATTTATAGGCTATGCTAGGTTCTCTTCAGACATTGGAGGCGTCCATGAAGTTTTCGATGAGAAAGAATGGAGATGTCGTTGTAATTGACGTTGAGGGGAAGATCCTTTTGGGTGATGGGGATGTAGAAATCAAACGGGCTGTGGATGATCTTCTGAAAGCGGGGAATAAAAATATTCTTCTGAATTTAGCCAAAGTACCTTATATCGACAGCGCGGGACTGGGAGAGATTATTCGGTGTTTTACAGCTTTACGGAGAAGGAGCGGAAGCTTAAAACTCCTTTCTCCCAATTCGCGCATTATTGATTTACTCAGTATCACTAATTTGTTGAATGTGTTTGACTGGTATAACGATGAATCTTCCGCTCTGAAGAGTTTCACGACTGATGCGTAAAATACCCGGTATTTTGATAATCCTGATGGGGCTTATGTCCTTAGTTCCTGTCTGCCCGGAGGCATATTCGCAACAGATGAAGGATATTACTTCCGAGCATCTTTTAATGCGTCTGCCTCAAGAAAGAACTCTCCTTGGCCGGGAAGTGCTTATAGACCTGGAGCGTTTCTATAAATTTCTTGATGGAGCGATTGATGCAAAGCTTCCCCGACAGATCGCACTGCTTGTCGACTGGGAGCGTCAGGAAAGCCGAACCAATTACCGGGATGTCAGTATCATTGTCGGTATGAATCAGCCGGTTGCATCCGGTACCAGGACGTTTCTGTTGAAAGAATCGATGAGGGAAATCGCCCGTTTTGGGCTTCTTGAACTTTCACAAGGCGCCGAGCGGCCGGATTATGAATTCTTATATGAAGGAATGATTGAAATTCTTGTCAACGAGTTCAATCATACCTCCCGGAGCCTGGAAAGCGCGTGGGTGATTTCAAAGTTCCTGGATGAAATGGGACAATTGAGTCTGGAAACTCAGCGTTCCTGGCCTGATTTCTCCAAAGATCATCGCTGTTTCAGAAATGCGGCTCCCGGGATTACGTTCCTGTTAACCTTCAGAGAATTAGAGGGCCGGGACAAGCCGGGCAAGTTTTTTAAGGCTTTGAGGCGGGCTAATTTATCAAAAAGCCTCGAGGAGACATTTGATAAAACTGCTTCTGAACTGGAGGCCATCTGGTTGCGAAAGGTGCGTCAACACCGTATCCCGGATGAAATTACTATTTCTGCCGAAGAAGCGCCGCAACTTTTCGAAACTACTCTTATCCCGGAAGCTGTCGAGCCTGGAGATCAACTGAAGGTACGATTCCAATTTAAAAAAACTGAGGGTGTTCTTCTCCCGGACGGAGTGTTCATCAGGGATCTGCGAACCAATACAATATTTCAGGCACATGAGGATTCCGACGCAATCTCGGCTACGATACCTGTCGAGGCGGGGACCGCTCCCGGAGAATATGGCTACAGTATCACCGCAATAGATGAATCCGGAAATCTCAGACAGTATAAAGGGAATTATGAAGTAATCGGTATTCCGTAGTTCTGAGTTCTAAGTTCTGAGTTCTGAATTTTGGGTTAACAATTGGTAGTGCTGGATGTTAGTTTTAGAACTAAGAACTCAGAACTTCTACCTCTTTTTATTCTGATTTACCCTCTTAATAGCCTCTTTATACGATGGGGATGGTTCTATGCGTTCGGCTTTATTGTAGGCATCCAAAGCGGAATCCAGCTTTTTCAACTTTTCATACACCAGTCCCAACCTTCCATAAACGTCCGGATTATCTGGCATCAGTGCAGCAGCTTGTTTTAAAGCCTTTTCCGCATCAGGATATTTCTTTTCAAATATGTAAGTTTCGGCAAGGTTGTAATGGATGTAGCCATTCTTTGGATCGTAACCTGCTGCTTTTTGCAAACGCTGTATTGCAGCAGCAAACTGTTTCCTGGACAGTGCCTCAATCCCTTTTTTTAAATATGCCTTACCGAGCAGTTCCATGGTCGAGGTCTGCCCCGGTTTCATAGTATTGGATTTTTCCAGCGCCTCAATGGCTTCGTCTATTCGATCCAAGTTGAAATAGGCGATCCCCAGCATTGTGAAGTCCGACCAGTTCGATTGGCTGATCCGGAGGGTCCGCGTAAGATCGTTTACGGCTTCGTTGAAATTGTTCAGGCGATAATATGCCGAACCTCGAAGCCGGTATAATTTTGCCTTCTGTGTTTCCGGGTCTTTTTCCTTTGATGCAAACGGTTCGCCCTGGTTCAGTGCGGCGATACAGCTGTCGTATTTCTGCATATTGAAGTACGCCTGGCCAAGCCCGATGTAGGTAGAAAAAGCTTCAGATTTAAGGTCGACAGCTCGCTTGAGTGATGTTGCCGCCAGTGAGTTGTTTTTGAGATTCAGATAGCACAGGCCGAGCAGTCTGTATCCGAACTCCCAGGTGGGATTTTTGTCAAGATCGGGTTGGAGTTCCTGAATGGCCTCTTTATATTGACGTTGATTATAAAAAGCAACAGCCTGCTTGTAGTCAGCCTGAACCGGTGGAATTCCCTTCAAAACGAGTATCGAGAAGAGAATCGCCATACACAGAACAGTAGGTCTCCGCATAAATCCCCCCAAGGAATATTTCTTTTATAACGGTATCTGTAACGCGCAGTGAAGTCAATTGATGTAAAAACGTGAGAACGTACAAACGTCAAACATCGGAGATGGCCACTGTCAAAGCGTACCGATTCCGTTAACCAGCGTAACCTTACCACCAGCTCACATTCGCACGTTCATACGTTTACACGTTTTAGCGGTTTTTTATTTTAAGACGTTTGAGTTTTTCACTTAAAGTGGTGGCATTTACGGATAGAAGTTGGGCAGCCTTTTTCTGGTTCCAGTTCGTTTCTTCCAGTGCTGCCAGGATAAGTTTTCTTTCGTATCTCCCGACTTTTTCTTTCAGGGATATGGGTTCCTGGTTGAATAGAAACGATGCTTCGGGTGGAGGCATAGAAATATTATTCGGGAATAGGTCGGCCGTGATTCTGTTTCCCGGCGCCAGCACGACTGCGCGTTCGATCACGTTTTCGAGCTCGCGTACATTTCCCGGCCATTGACAATCCATTAAAATCTTCATAGCCGAAGGATCCATTTCAAAATTGTTTCTGCGGTTTTCCTCTCCATATTTTTTTATGAAGTGTTCGGTTAAAAGTGGAATATCCTCAGGCCGTTCGCGGAGAGGCGGGATTTTTATTGCTATAACATTGAGTCGGTAATAGAGGTCATCGCGAAAGGTTCGCTGTTGTACGGCTGTGTACAGGTCTGAGTTGCTGGCCGCCCGCAATGATGCGCACATCCACTTTGATGTTTTCTAGGCCGCCCAGCCTTCGGAATTCCTTTTCCTGAATGACGCGAAGCAGTTTGGACTGGGTTTCGAGCGAGATCGTTGTCACCTCGTCCAGGAAAAGCGTTCCCCCGTTGGCGGCCTCAAATAATCCTCTTTTAGCGCTGGTCGCGCCGGTGAATGCGCCACGAACATGACCGAAAAGCTCACTTTCAAGAAGCTCGGAAGGAATATTCCCGCAGTTCAGGGCAATGAAGGGCGCGTCGGCCCTGTCGCTGTAAGCGTGGATCGCTTTGGCCACCAATTCCTTACCCGTTCCGCTTTCTCCCTGAATGAGTATGGTGCTCCGGCGGGGTGCAGTTTGGCAAATGAGATCGAAAACATCCTGCATTCCCGAACTTTTTCCCACAATATTGTGAAAGCTGTAACGTTCGTGCAGTGTATTCCGAAGACGTTGGTTTTCTTCCAAAAGATGGCGATGCTCCAGAGCGTTTTTAACCGCCAACAGCAATTCGTCATTTTTGAAAGGTTTGGCTATAAAGTCGAATGCTCCCAATTTGGTGGCTTGAATAGCTTTTTCGAGGGATGCGTATGCCGTCAGTATTATAACCTCCGGGCGGTTTTCAAAATCCTGCAATTCTTCAAGGATCTGAATCCCGTCCATATCCGGCATCATAAGGTCCAGAAGCAAAGCTTCATACTCCCTTTCCCGCACCATTTTCAATGTTTGAGAGCCGTTTTTGGCAAGATCGACCGTGTAGGATTCTGATGTCAGCAAATCCTCCAGGACATCGCGAATTATTCTTTCGTCGTCGGCTACCAGTATTCGTCCGTTTGCATGCATTCTATATGTACTCAACGTGTTCTTATAAATTTTACAGATAATTGCTTACAGATACAGTAATTAAAGATTTAAAACGGAATATTGAAAATTCAAGATTTCAGCGTGGATCTTTGGATTCTTCCAAATTCCGGCTCCCGACTTCTGTTTTTTCATTGGAGTCGGATCGGAAGCTTGAGCTTAAAATGAGTTCCTTTTCCGGCGCTACTGTCGACTAAAATCCTTCCGCCATGTTCCTGGATGATCCCGTAACTGACGCTCAATCCGAGGCCAGTTCCTTTCTCGACGGTTTTGGTGGTGAAAAACGGGTCGAAGATTCTATTTTGGTCTTCTTCAGAGATTCCGATTCCGGTGTCTGAAACATCAATGACGACCATCGATTCGTTCATAGTCGTTTCAATGACGAGGTCACCCCCGGAAGGCATGGCATCCCTTGCATTCAAAAACAGGTTTATGAAAACCTGCTGCAGTTTTCCGGAATTTCCATAAACCATAGGCTGCGCTGGATCAAGTTTCGATTCTAACTTTATACGGCTTCCCTGCAGCTGGTGGTTCAGCAGAAGCAGTCTATCATGAATGAGCTGGTTGATATCCAGATCTCCGAATTCACTTCCGCTCATTCGCGAAAAGTTCAACAGCCCGTTTACGATCTCTGCAGCTCGAAATGTCTGAGCTTCAATTTTTTCAAGGATTTTTTTACGGTTGTCGGATTCGGGAATGTTTTTCAGGAGCATCTGTGTATAGCTGGAGATACCCGCAATCGGCGTGTTGATTTCGTGTGCGATCCCTGCAGCGAGTAATCCTATGGAGGAAAGTTTTTCCGCCTGCAAGAGTTGCTTTTCCAGCTCCGCTTTTTCCGTAATATCATCCAGAACAATCAGTGAACCGGAGTTTCCGCTAAATGAATCCTGCAGTGGAATAAAACTAAGATTTACGAATAACCGTTTACCCAAAGCGTTCTCAATAAATAATTTAACCATATTGCCCGGAGTGTTTATATCCCAGCCTTCCGTTCCGCTGATTTTATGAATGGATGTAAGGACATCCTCCGGGAGGAGGTCTTCAATCCGGGCACCCTGGACCTGCTGTCGGGTTGTGGCATATAAATTTTCAAAGGTACGGTTGCAGGATGTGATTCGCCCTTCGGAGTCCAGTGCAAGCACCGCGACATTAATGCTTTCGATGATATTGTCCGTATACGCCTTCAGTTGTTCAAGCTCGACGGCTTTATTCTCGATGGAGCGGTACAGGTTAGCGTTCTCCAGTGCCATGGCAGCATAGCCGGCCAGAGTCGTAAGAAGTTCCATGTCCTCCGTCGAGAAATGACCATCCCTCGATAAGCGGCCGAGGGCGATAATTCCCACCCGGCGTCCATGAAGCTTCAGGTCAAGAAGATGGAAGAACCCGCGTTTTGTCAGCAAAACATTCGCACGCTTCAGGCAATTGGAGCCGCTTTTTGTTATATACGGACTGTCCGGATTTTCAGGGTTTAATAGTTCATCTTCCCGGAACAGGGTGGGCGTGGAATACAGATCCGGATCCCGGGAGTATGTCAGGCGGAAAAACCCGCGATGCACAGGATCGGCAAGAAATACTGCAACCCTGTCGATCCGGAAAGTTTTGGAGACACGATCGGCGATACCGGCCGACAGGGGAGCCAGATTAATCTCGGAGCTGAGTTTTCGGGCGAAGTCCAGAAGGCTCGATCGGTCTTCGAAGCTGTCCTTATAGAAAAGACGATCCATCCGCTTCTGTATCGCGTTACGCAACGGTGCAAAAAGAAGTGCAATTATGAGAACCGAAAGGCAGATTGCCATAAAGTCGGCTTGAGGAGCGATCCATTGTGCAGCCCGGCCCAATACAAGCACGAATAACAGGTACAAGGCCAAAAGCAGGGAACTTGCCATGAAATAGGCGGTGCTTCGTCTTGCAATAGCCTCGACATCCAAAAGCCGGAAATGAATTAGTGCGTACCCAATGGAAAGCGGTATGAATGCAAGGAAGAGCATGGACGATTCCATCGCAAAATTTGCTTTCACACCGATCAGAACCGGGAATATGTACAAAACGCTGAAAGGAAGAATCCCGGCAAAGGTCCCGTAACCGATCCACTTCAATTGCTGGCGTGCAATCAGGGTCCTGGTTTTGAGACGTTTCAAAAAAAGAAAAAAGCCGCCGATGATGAAGCCGATCGAAAAATAGCCTAAATGGATGGTGTCGATGATCCCGCTTGAATAGACCGTACGTGGCAATCCTATCGTTGCCAGGTGTCCTGTGAGCCAGAGG
>JARRLM010000143.1:0-6799 GCA_037386985.1 Acidobacteriota bacterium
ATTCTTACCTTTGACCGGCATATGCATAGGGACTTGAGATTTATTATTGTTCCCCCCTCTGTTCTTTTAAAAGCTTTACTATTCCCATATAACCCTGGCTTTCAGCTATTTGCAAAGCAGTAAAACTCTCTCCACTGAACTTTATCTTGGTATCTATATCTGCCCCGGCATTTAACAGCAGTCTGACAATTTCTTCATGGCCTTTTTCCGTCGCCAGAATGAGTGCAGTCGCACCGTTGTATGTTTTAGAATTCACCTTTGCTCCAGCTTCCAACAGCAGCCTGACAATTTCCTCATGGCCTTTTTCCGAAGCCAGAGTTAGTGCAGTTGCATCACCGAATATTTTGGAATTCACCTTGGCCCCGGCATCCAACAGAAGGCTGACAACCCCTTCATGGCCGTTTTCTATCGCCAGAATGAGTGCCGTTGCACCGCTGAATAATTCAGAATTTACCTTTGCTCCAGCATCGAGCAGTAGTTCGACAATTTCTGTATGGCCCTTTTCTGACGCCAAAATAAGCGGCGTGCGGGAATCACCCAAAGCAGCATTCACGTTTGCCCCGACATCGAGCAACAATTTTACATTTTCTGTATGCCCGTTCGTGGATGCTATATGCAGAGCGGTAGCATCGTTGCCAGACTTTGCATGTATGTTTGCTCCGGCATCGAGCAACAGCTTGATCATTTCTTTATTGTCTTTCAAAGACGCCAGAAACAGCGGCGCCATTCCGCTTTTTGAAACAGCATTCACATCAACACCGGCCTCAAGCAAGCTACGAACTTCCGCGATATCACCCGATAATACGGATACCGCCAGAGCATCCACGCTATCATCGACAGCATTCGATTGTTCCTGGGCAATCGAAATTGAACCGGCAAATCCCATCGCAACGATCATGAGCATCACTACAAACAAATATTTATAGTTTCTCTTTTTGCGAGCCATTATCCCTCCTCTCCTGATATCAATCTGAAGACGGTTCTTCAATTCTAGATTGAAATTCTGGCGAAGAATTCAAGTGCCCTGTTATTATCTATTATGGAAAAATGCTTATAAAAAATTCTTTTTCAAATTAATTCAGCTCTTTGCTTTTTCAGAGTATTACATTTTCCATTGCCGCAGGCAAATTACTTATGCCTGATACGTCATTTTATATATGATGACTGGAAATATCCCATCTCAGCCGGCGAACATTTTTTCATGGCGAAATTAATTGTTTCGCAGTGTTTTCATCAGAGCCAAGTAGTCCATAATGTGACGGGTTATTAGGAAATTCCTCCGAGTATATTCTTTGGCCCTCTTTCCGATTATGAGTGTTTCTTCAGGATTATTAAGCAGATAACGGATTCGATAGGCACACCCCTCTATCGAGTTGACCGTAAATCCTGTTTTGCCATAAACGATTTGAACCGCGATACCTCCAACAGCACCGCCAACAACCGGTTTGCCCTTCCACATCGCCTCTGCGACCGTTAATCCAAAACCTTCTTTTGTTGATTTTTGAAGAATGACTGTGGCGGCTCTTTGGAGTGCATTGATTTCAAGATTAGCATCGGGAGGCAGGTTTAAAATATAAATATCCTTTTCCTTTGAAGCTTCTTCCTGGACCCTCCCCAAAACTTCCATGCCTTCGGGATCGTCCGCTGCGGCGCCACCCGCCAGGACAAGTACGCAATCATTGTATTTCTTCGCCAGCCTATAGGCCTCGATTACGCCTAAGGGATCCTTGAATTTATCAAACCTGGAAACCTGCAGGATAATGGGGCGGTCGTGTGGGATGGTATATTCTTCAAGTGTCTTATTGATGAATTCGGTCGATAAATCCTTGTTTTTATCGCTCAATGGATCGATAGACGGGTAGATTAAAAACTGAGGAATTGCCAATTTTTGAGCAAATCCCGGCAATGAAAATATTGCACCATCATATTGATTGACATAATTTCTTAAAAACTGCCACACCTTCCGCATGGGATTTGCAACATCGATATGGCATCGCCAGATCCATTTATCAGAGTCTTTTTTCTTATGAATAAGCGCTGCCGGCTGGGGGTCGTGAATGATGACCACATTGGACTCCAGGTCGATCAGGTCCATTTGTTCTTTATTGATCCTCGAATATTCCTCAAACATATCCTGGGTAATTACTTCCATTTGACCCTGTAATGCGTTGTGAAAGCTCTTTGTTGTTTTATAGAAAAGGTTTGAGCCTTGAACCACTTCCCATCGTGTATGAATACCCACATTCTCCAGCAGGGGAACTAATCGCTGTAACATTTCAGCCACGCCTCCGCCATATCGCGTGGAATTAACATGCAGCATGCTTGTGCCCTTTAAGGAGCCCGCCAGGTTAAATATCAAGTCAACGGTTCCAGACGGGGCTATAGCGCGATAGCTTTCAAGGCTTTGGATGCCCGCAGGCGGCTTGGTGTTAGATTCTGTTTTCATAGATGACCTTTTTCAGCACAAATTTCTATTAACTTATTCCGCAATCCCTCTAAACTGTACATATAGGCATCCAGCCGCTCGAAACTTTCGGCTAATTCCTTTTCTCCCAGGGTTTCGTTAAGCCAGATTGCAAAATCGCTCCGTCCTTTCTTGTCGCGCAACCGGGTTTCGAAAGTATGATTGTAAATTGCACTGGCATCCACAATCTTAAGAGCTTCCGTGAATTCATGAAGGTTATGGACTATGATTCCCGTCGGGATATCGATGACGTGCGATTTCATGAAATGAAATGTCTCTCCATGGACAACATAGGAGGCTGATCTGCTCTCCGATAAATGAGAATAGATAATTTCTATTAAATCTTGTCTGACATCCTCTAAGGATCTTTCTCCTGCAGGTGTGATGGCTGCCAGCTTTTCACCCAGAACACGATCGCGTACCTGTATGGCAACCCAATTCGCAAAGTCGTTCGGATAAGTCCCGGGAAGGTAATAGTGCCGCAGAAAGTAACTGTGCATGTGATAGTAAACGCTATCTATTGGGACATCCTCTAAGATATCAGCAAGTTTTTCTATGTCGTTAGCGCGTCTTCCAAGCAACTCCCGAACTTCAACGCAGCCTACAAAATGGAATTCCTTCATAAGACACCAGCCTTAAAACAGATTCTCAACTTTGGGGATTTTAACGTCTTCCTCATAAGTGAACGTTAGTGTATCAATTCAATACACACCGGTTATTTTGCAATAAAATAAAGGTTCACGCTATGCAGCCGGCAGGAAGATTATAGCATTTGCAGCCCACTGCCAAGCCTTTTCCCAACATCTGGATGGCAGCCCGGAACGTTTCCATAAAATAGCGGATGTATCTGCCGCTGCACCTGCCCGGATTTTTTAGAATCTTTATTTATACACAAATCTCGAACAGCGTAAGCTATTGTTATATAGTCACTTGAATCGTCCGAACACTGAAATAAAAATTGATAAAATAATCATTGACAACTTAAAAAAACAGCGCATATTTATCTTCGAATTTTGTGATGGGCGTTTTATTGAATATGTTGTCTCTAAACTTAAACACAAAAAGGGTATTGAAAGATGTACCTAGGCTTTACCCCTTTGAAAAGGACAAAGTACCACGATGGACGACGACATCTCATCCACTGAAAATGATGAACCTCCGGGTTCCGGCTGGATACACACCTATCAGCCTGAGGTTCCCCAGAATGTAACATCCACTCTCAAGAATACCTTCCGGCAACTGACCAATCAAAAACTAAGCACGGTTCAACCCGGTTCGGTTTACACGGGCAGGTTTTCCTTTGCGGTAAAAACCGATGCGTTAAAGCGCGGCTGTAAATCCAACCCCGCCGCGTTTATATCGGGAGAACGCTGCCTGCTTTTCCGTAAGGAGTTCTTCCCGGAGGTATCGGACCGCGAATGGAATGACTGGCACTGGCAACTGGCCAACCGGATCAAGGATCTGGTCGGCCTGGAAAGGATTATCCGGCTTTCAGAAGATGAACGCCGCGCGATTGTTGAGCATCAGGGATCCCTGCCGGTAGGCATAACCCCCTATTACGCGAGTCTGCTGGACCGGACCAATCCCTTGCAGCCTCTCCGCCGAACGGTCGTGAAATCCGGAGAAGAAAACCGGATTCTTCCAAATGAAGAAGCAGATCCCCTCAACGAGGACGGGGACTCTCCTGTGCCTGGGTTGGTGCATCGCTATCCCGACCGCGTTTTATTTCTGGCCACCGGATTCTGCTCTGTATACTGCCGCTACTGCACACGTTCGCGCATGGTTGGAAATCACGGAGGTGAATACAAATTTAACGTGAAACAGTGGGAGGATTCCATCCTGTATATAGAACAGCATTCTGAGATCCGGGATGTGCTTCTATCGGGAGGGGATCCGCTTACACTTCCGGACAGTCGCATCGAATGGCTGTTGAGCCGGCTTCGTTCCATCGAACACGTTGAGATTATCCGGATCGGCAGCAAAGTGCCAGCTGTTTTACCGCAGCGCATCACACCCGCACTGGTAAGGATGCTGCGCAGATACCATCCACTCTGGATGAGCCTGCATTTTACGCATCCGGACGAATTGACGCCGGAAACAGCTCTGGCCTGCACCCGTTTGTCCGATGCCGGCATTCCCCTCGGAAGTCAAACGGTTTTGCTCAAAGGCGTCAACGATTCCGTAGAGACAATGACCCGGCTCAATCAGGGCCTGCTTAAACACCGGGTCAGACCCTATTACCTCTATCAATGCGATCCGGTTCAGGGTTCCTCGCATTTTCGCACTACAGTGGACAAGGGTCTCGAAATTATTGCCGGACTTCGAGGGTATACCACCGGATACGGTGTGCCTCATTACGTAATTGACGCGCCCGGAGGCGGAGGGAAAATTCCCCTGCTGCCCAATTACGTCCAAAGCCATGATGGCTCCACCCTTGTATTGAAAAATTACAGGGGGAATCCGTACCGCTACCCCGATCCGATTGTTCCCGTAACTGACTTTATGCAGTGTGGAATTCTTCAGGGAGAAGAAATGTTATGAAGATCGGGTTGACTTATGACCTTCGGCAGGACTATCTAGATTGGGGATACGGGGAGGAAGAGACGGCGGAGTTCGATCGGATCGATACCATTGAGGCTATTGAGCGGACTCTACAGGCCTTGGGATATTCCACCGACAGAATCGGCAATATCTGGGATCTATCCAAAAGGCTCTGCCGAGGGGATCGATGGGATCTGGTATTCAATATAGCGGAAGGGCTGCGAGGCATCGGCAGGGAGGCGCAGGTTCCTGCGCTTCTGGATGCCTATGATATTCCCTATACGTTCTCCGATCCTCTTGTGCTTTCGCTTACGCTGCACAAGGGCATGACAAAACGGGTACTGAGGGATCTCGGAATTCCGACCCCGGATTTTGCGGAAATCAACACAGAACGAAGATTAGGTGCAAAGAAGAATTGTCCCGAGTCTGTCAGAATTTGCTGGCCAAATATCAACAGCCGGTGCTGGTGGAAACTTTTCTCCCCGGCCGTGAGTTTACGGTCGCCGTGGTCGGCACTGGGAGCCGGGCCAAAATTCTGGGCGTAATGGAAATTGTCCTGAAAAGCAATGCGGAAGCAAACGTCTATTCTTACGTCAATAAGGAAGAGTGTGAGTTCTGTATCGACTATGTCCTGGTTGACGATGCCTTGGCCCGGAATGCGGCACAGACTGCGCTAAGAGCCTGGGCCGGACTGAATTGCCGCGATGCCGGTCGTGTCGATCTGCGAACCGACGACCGAGGTATCCCGAACCTGATTGAGGTAAATCCTCTGGCTGGGATTCACCCGCATCACTCCGATCTTCCCATTTTCTGCAATCTAGCAGGGATTTCATATGTCCGCCTTTTCGAAATGATTATGGAAAGCGCGCTGACACGTCTTCGCGACATGTCCGTTATTGCAGACACATCGGGGACCCGGGCTTCGGTGCTCCGATGAATATCACTATATTGTACGCCGATGTTTCCAACGAGCCGGGGAACGACGAGCAGGATGTTCTGGTCCAGGTGGAGGCGGTTCGCGAATCCCTGACTAAACTGGGGCACGAAACATCCATCCTCCCGATGACTCTCAACCTTCATAAGGCTGAAGCCAATCTTGACCGAATCAAGCCCGATCTGGTTTTCAATCTGGTGGAATCTTTGGCCGGAACCGGCAGGTTCATCCACTTTGCGCCTGCGTTGCTGGAGCATCGATCCATCCCCTTTACCGGGTCCGGTTCTGAAAGCCTGTACGTCACTACCGGGAAAACACTGTCCAAGGAACGCCTCAGATGCGCGGGAGTCCCGACTCCGGACTGGATGGACGGGGACGGGCTGAACGGTTCGGATGGAAGCTTCGAACTTTCGCTTCTGGCTAGAGATGACGGAGTGCAGGTCCTTCCAGCTGCTGAAATCCTTTTCGAGGCATTTCCGCCCGACAAACCCAGAATTGTGGGGTATGACGCGAAGTGGGAAACAGGCTCGTTTGAGTACTGGAACACACCGAGAAACTTTGATTTTCCTGCAAGCCAGGCCACGCTTATTGAACGGCTGGGCGATATTTCAAGGCGATGCTGGGATATTTTCAATCTGCGGGGGTACGCAAGAATCGATTTCCGAATCGATCGGGACTCCAACCCATGGGTGATTGAAATCAACGCCAATCCCTGTATTTCTCCCGATGCGGGCTTTGTGGCTGCATCGGATCGTGCGGGTATCTCCTACGACAGTATGATTGAACGTATCCTCCAAAGCACGTTTCTTTCATAGGTTAGGAATTTCTATGTTCCGAATTCGCCGGGTTTACGAAAGTTC
>JARRLM010000144.1:0-6648 GCA_037386985.1 Acidobacteriota bacterium
GCCACTGTTCTTTTATTGCCGTTGACTTCTTTTGCCTATACATCCGGGACCTGCGATCGGGGATGCCTGCTAAGTCTTATGAAGGACTACCTGGCCGCCCTGGTCGCGCATGATCCCTCCGCGGTTCCTTTTAACCAATATGTAAAGTTCACGGAAAATACCGCTGAAATCCCGGTAGGATATGGATTATGGGAAACTGCTTCCGGCGGACCTTCCCAATTTCAGATTTACGCTGCAGATCCTCTGAATCAGCAGGTAGCCGCTCTTGTAATGATGAAGGAAAACAACAATCAGGATATTCTTCTAGGAGTTCGACTTGCTCTGAAGCGCGGAAAAATTGCAGAAGCCGAACATCATGTGGTTCCGAGGGATGAAATACATTTAGAGAACTTAATAAAACCCCGGCCGGGGCTTGTAGAAGACATCTCGCCTGAAGACAGGACGCCAAGGGAACAGATGCTTGATATAGGGCTTTCTTACTATGATGCCCTGACAGGTGAAGACGGAACACTCGCGCCATTCGCCCTGGAATGTCAGCGCCGCGAGAATGGCGGCATTTCAGTCGGCGGGAAGAAAGAGGCACCTGAAGCTCCGGAAGTCGAGAGAGACTTCGCTCCACCCGAGTCGGTAGACCCGGAAATGATGAAGGTGGCTAAAGCTCTTTCGGCTGTGCCAAATACATGTGAAGGACAGATCACTGCCGGGGTGTGGGCATACATCGCAGAAATCAGGAATCGCCGTCTTCTGGTAATAGACGAACAGAAAGGGCTGGCAGTAGGCTTTTCCAACTTCTATCATGACAGCAAGCTTAAAACCATGAAGCTCAAAGTCAATTCGGGAGAGATAAACGTACCGGCCTGGCAGGGGAACTTTAATATGCCTGCCATTCACTTTTTTAAAATTAAAAAAGGGAAAATATACGATATTGAGGCGACCGGACTCGTTTTGCCCTATGGCACAAAGACAGGTTGGGAGTAAAAAATAGGGTTTCGCCAGACAAATCGATCGAAAATCGAGATTCGAGGGTTCTGGTGAGGGGCTAAGGCATGACAGGGGAATGAGCACAATGGCCGGAGAAGGAAAAATAAAGAAGGGGAAAGCGGAAGTCTCGCGAAGGAATTTCCTGAGAGGAACAGGGTCGATGATCGGCGGAGCGACAGTCGCCGCCGTGAATCCTTTGCCCGCTGCCGAGCAGGTACAGCTGACCTTGTTCGATCCGACGGGGGCTCAGGAAATCACACATCTTTTCGCCGCACGATTACCGGACTTGAACGGCAATGACTTTGCCGTTAGGGGACCGGGGCTCCCTCCTGGTCCCGGATCACTCCATCGATTCCCTGGGAATAGAGGTTGGCAAGCATTCCTGCTGGCATCTTTTCGCCGCACGATTACCGGACTTGAACGGCAAAGTCATTGCCGAATTAGCTGTGGACCCGACCAAATGGCAGCCGCACCGGACGATGCCCTACATTGAAGAGCTGCTGAAAAAGCAATTTCCAGACATCAAATTTATCCCGATGCAGGAGTTTCCAATGGGGATTCAAGTCAGCAGCGACCAGGTTATCCGGATGGTGGCGGCACGGAAACCGGATGCTGTCATAATCGGAAACGCCGGCTGAGGGTCGTGCTCTGCAGCAAGCGGCGGTGCCGCTGCAAAACTCGAGAAACTGGGCATACCTACCGTCATCATTCAGCGCAAAGAATTAATGGAAGCAACGCGCCAGGCGGTCATGGGGCAGGGTCTTCCCCCGGAAGCCCCGTGGGTTGTTTTTAATTATAATCTTTTCCTGGTCGACAGCGACCTGACCCTTATTAAAGAGAAATATACCGAGATTGTCTATGCATTGACTGGATGGCAACCCAGCCTCAACAAAAAGGGGACGTTCAGCAAAGCTCCCGTGGAGGTCTCCGGCAGGGATCATGAAGATGCGCTTGCCAGGGCCCATTACCTGTTCCTGCGGAAAAACTGGGGAGATGGGCTGGCGATTTTCCCGCCCACGAAGAGTCGCGTAGACTGGATCCTGACGGGCACGGACCACAATCGAGAAGAGACTGTAGGTGGTGGAATCGGCAAAGTGGCGCCCAAAGCCGGCATTCTCAGTTACGAAGTGCTCGCCACCTGCATGGCAATGGCAGGCGGCCGGCCGGAGTACATGCCCGTGGCTGAGGCTGTATGCAGGACAATCATCGAAAAGCAAAATACATTAATGACCAGCTCGGGCGGAGCATACCAGGGAGTCTGCGTAAACGGTTCCATCGCGAAGCAGATCCGTCTGAATTCTGGATTCAGCCTTTTTGGCCCCGATCCCAATCATCCGGCGGGCGGAGCGATCGGCCGCTGCATTTCTCTAGTACTCATGAATGTAGGGGGTCATGTTGCCGGACAGGGAACTATCGCCGAGTACGCGGAAATGCGTTTCACGGGTCTCTGTTTTGCTGAAAACGAAGACAACCTTCCTCAGGGTTGGACAACGTTCGCAGAGGAAAAATACAAGCGCCCCAAGGGGACGAATTCCGCTACATTTTTGATCACCTTCCTCGGCGGCCTGCGACCGTTTGTGCACCGGGGAACAGGGAATGAACCCGATTTCGAGACGGAAATGAATGAGAGCTTTTACAGGGCGGCCAATGTCATGAAAAGTGTCGGGAGTTCTAGTCACAGCCCCTCGCCGGGTATGCCGGGGATCATGTTTTACAATTCGATGATATGCAACAATATGGCAGGCATCGGTTGGACGAAGGACAAGATCAGGAAACACCTTGCGGAGCTGGTGTTTGTCACACCGGAGGAAATCAAGGACAGGACGGATATTCAAAGGGCGGCGGCAGAAGCCAAAGTAGATTTGTCAGAACTCGCGGATCGAATTCCTTTGATAACGGATCCCCGGAATATCAATTTCATATGCGCCGGAGGTGATCATCCTTCGCTGGCCATGTGGCTGGCCGGCGTCATGATTATGGGGAACGTTGAAATTCAGTTGCCCCGGAATTGGGAGGCTTTGCTCATCCAGGCGGAGCAGGATCTTGGTCCGCTTCCAGCATCATAGCTGTATAAAAGAATTTGAGAAAGCACGGGTGCTGTAGAAATAAACCAAACAGAGAGGACTTGCCTAAAATGGTGACTTATATTTCCTGTCGGCCGTACAATCTTTCAGTTGAAAAGGGCAGCAACGGCGCCTACCGTTTGATACCGACGGCATAATACCGTTTCAGATTTCCCTTTCGCCGCTAATAATTTTAACGGGAAACACGTACTCCTGTTTATTCATCCGCCTTGTAAAAGGACTCATCCACCTTCCCTGTATGCATAAACTGGCTTGCAAGTATAGTCCAGTTTGCCAGGAACGTACTCCCCTGCCCTTCCAGCGAATATTCCAGATCATAGCGGTGCGGGAGCGTTAAACCATCGACTTCCTTGAAGTCGCTGAACTTCTCAATGAGCATATAGTGGGAATCCGGAACTATATCCTGAATACTTCCGGCCCGCACACTTCCACCGGAGCTTAGATCACTGGAGGAAGAAGGCATACCACTCTCTATGACGACTGCATTCGCCTGCAGCCCCATTTCACCCCTTACACTGAGACTATATTCGGTCCGGACATGACGGAATGTTCCCTGTTCGAAATACAACGTAGTTTTCAGGTTATTCAATTTACGGTCGGATAAATTGTACTCGACTTCGTAGAGCTCCTTTCCATCAATCTTCTCTATTCCCTTATACTTCAGCACGGATTTGGATTTTTTCAGATCCAGCAGGGGCCAGTTAAGCGAAAGGACACCACCCAGAACACCCTCTTTTACCAGTGCACCGTATCGATAGATGAAATCAGCCAGGGGCGACCTCTGCCCTGGGGATATCTGGTTCGCCATCACCTTCTTCCCGTCAAAGGCAAAATACTCGCCCGGGTAATCAGTAGCACCGAATTTCATAATGATCCCAAGCCTTTTCTTCTCAGAAAAGAACATGGCCTGGCCCTGCATTTTGCCTGTCCCTCCCTGGATAAATTCGACCAAAGCGGTGCCCCCAACGCCTCGGATCGTGATCCCTTCGACAGTTTCAGGACTTCCCATGGATTTGATATTACCTTGAATCACATCCTCAATATCTGGCTCTGCATCCTCTGAATGGGCTGTCACATTGTTCATCGTGATCACGGCCATACAGACCAGGAACGAACCCAGCGCATAACGCCATTTAATAATCATCGAATACCTCCAAGCCGGTTTCCGAAAAGGCGACAACGTATAAATCAAAAATCCGGGATAACCTTGCTAACACAGTTGCCTTTACCATAACACAGAAAAATACCGACGCATTCCTCTATATGAGCCAACAGATAGATTTCTTCTTGTTCTAAAGTTTTAGAAATTTTTTATTGAAATTAAACAGTCACAAAAGCTATAGTCTTTTCAAATCTTAAGGAGGTTCAAAGTTTTTCGGGTTTTTATTGATCGACCTATAAATATGCTTGGAATATTCATGAGGAAAATCAGCCAATCGGCAACAGACGCCGTTGCATTTAGCCTGAGATATAATGAAACACTATTCATGCACCCCACTGTTTTCGTGAGTTAACCGACAACGTTAAACGTAAACCGTCTGTCGCTCTTTAGAAATACCTGAAGGGACTGATTTGCTAGCGTTTATCCTGGAAGCGTATAGCAAGAACCTACAACTCAAACAGAGGCTCAATCTTTATGAAAAAGTACTGCATTGCGATAATGCTGGTAGCGAGTCTGTTGCTGACGGCTTCTGCTTTCAGCCAGACGAACGCTTCACTGACAGGGACCGTGAGCGACGAATCGGGAGCCATCATCCCCGGAGTATCGGTCACGGTGACAAACAATGCCACCGGAGTCATATCGAATGCTTTTACGAACGATTCCGGGGTGTATAACTTTGCCAGCCTTCCGACGGGCACCTACACGGCAACCGTTGAACAATCCGGTTTCCAACCTGTAACGTTTACAGACGTCCAGCTAAGGAGCTCGGCCCGCGCCAGCCTGGATTTCGAACTTAAAGTAGCCGGGGTCCAAACGGAGGTCGAAGTCACCTTTACTGCCAAAGACCTGCTGCTGGAAACCAGCTCCTCCTCGGGAGATGTTCTTAGCACTGAAACAGTGCAGGAACTCCCGCTCGTGAATAGAGACGCCCTGGAACTCGTCGATGTCATGTCCGGCGTCATTAAAACGGACAACACGATCTTCAACGCGAACGAGTCCAGTTTTGCGGGCGTCGGCGCCAACGGCATCAACATCCAGCGCGACGGCGTTACGGTCAACGACGTACGCTGGCCGGCCGGCATCAACGCAGCAACGCGCGTCAATCCCGACCTGGTCGGCGAATTCAAAATGGTTCTGGCCCCGGTCGATGCAGAAATGGGACGCGGCAACGCCCAGCTGCAGATTTCGACGAGATCAGGTACGAACACCATTCACGGCAATGGCGTCTGGACAGTGCAGAACACAGCTCTGGATCCCAATACCTGGTATAACAACAGCACCACGCCGCGCACCGAACCCCCCTGGAGAAACCTGCACATATTCTCGGCAAGCGCAGGAGGGCCGATTGTCAAGAACAAGACCTTCTTCTTTGTTCTTTTCGACGGTCAGCTCAACAAGATCCGCACACCCTACAATGTGCTGACCCTGACGCCATGCGCGAGAAATGGGATCTTTCGCTATTACGACAACTGGAACAACGGAAATCCCCAATCAAATCCCGAGCCTACGTTCGGATTTACGCCGACAATCGCTGTAGTGGATACTGCAGGGAATCCTGTCGCTCCGACTGAAAATCCTGACGGCTCAGCGCACAACGGGATTCTTAGATATGCAAGTGTATTCGGGGAGATTATGAATCCCGATGAACTAAATGCAGACTGCTCCAATGCTTTCATTGGAAGCACGCCCTGGGATCCTAACCGGCCGGTGCCGGATCCGACAAACTTTGTGTCTGAATTCCTCGACTTGATGCCGGATGCAAACAACTATGAAATCGGTGACGGTTTGAATACTGCAGGCCATAAATGGAGCCGTACCCTCAAGGGCGCGGACAACCTGTTTGGCGTCGGAGAGGATACTTACCGCCGCCAGATCAACGTCCGGATCGACCATAACATCAACGACAAACACCGCATCAACGGTTCCTGGAGCTATGAAAAGAGCTGGGCGGACGACAACTTCCGGAACTGGCCCAACGGGTATGGGGGAGCAGTGGTACGACGGCCTCAGGTCCTGACGGTCAATTTTATTTCATCCGTGAAGCCGACTCTTCTCAATGAATTCCGCTTTGGGATGTCCCGGACCGGTACCAATGTCTTTTCCCCGTATACCAATCCGGATACAGGCGCGGAATTACAGGCCCTCCTTCCCCAAACAGGCTCCGGTGTGCCCGTTGTGGTGGGGCTGGGAGCCGGGATTATCGGATTCCAGGTGAACTCCGCAGACGGATTCAGCAATTTCTACGGCGGCCGGGGCATCCTTTCCTATGCCGGACAGGACACAAGCCCGCGTTGGTCGTTTGGCGACACGATGTCCTGGACGAAGGGAACGCATTCGTTCCGGTTCGGCGGCGATGTCCGGCGCGCCTCCTCAAAAGCCGCTAATGCCTGGACCGGGCCGTTTTCAGCCGGGCTCAACAGC
>JARRLM010000144.1:6692-12030 GCA_037386985.1 Acidobacteriota bacterium
AGCCGGAACCACAACCACAGGCAAGTTGGACGCCATGGAGAATCTGCTGGTTTTCCATTCAGGTTCCCTTGGTGAAATCCGGCAGTGGCGTTACATCAACAGTGTAGACTCCAACGGCTGGAACGACCCTGTGACGGAACCTGCACTGGTTCGCGATGTGGTCCAGAAGGAGTTCTCTCTATTCTTCAAGGACGACTGGAAGGTAACGTCCGATTTCACCCTCAACCTGGGTCTCCGCTACGACTACTTCGGCGTACCCTATCTCAAAAACGGGTTAACGACAGGATTGCTGGGCGGCGGTGGTTCGCTGTTCGGGCTGACCGGGAGCTACGCCAACTGGTTTGCTCCGATCGGACAGGGAGACGTGCCCAGTGGAAGTCTGACCGAGCTGGAGTTCATCGGACCGAATTCGCCTAATCCCGGTAAGGATCTCTATTCGACTGATATCAATAACTTCGGGCCTGCTGTCGGTTTCTCCTGGCAGCTTCCATTCTTCGGCAAAGGTAAAACCACCGTCCGTGGCGGCTACCAGATCAATTACATCGCAAGCGTCGGAAACTTCAGCGGCATCCAGACCAATGCCGGGCAGGCACCGGGCACAACCTACTCCAATATCTATTATGGAGCCGAGGGTGACGACTACCTGGACCTGACCGATCTGGCGTCCTTGGGCAATGAAATCCCAGTACCCTCAAACATCATACCCGGACTTGCAGCGTTCCCGCTGTATGACAACAGCCAGAACATCACTGTATATTCCCCGGATTTTGTGACCCCGTATATCCAGAACATCACATTCGGCGCTACGCGGAATGTGACATCCGCTCTGACGGTGGATGTACGCTATATCGGGACCCTGACCCGGAAGAACGTATCCACTCTGGATCTCAATCTACCCAACTTCCTGACCAACGGGCTGCGCGAAGCCTTCGAAGAGGCCAGATACGGCGGTAATCCGGAACTACTGGATCAGCTTCTTATGGGTCAGTTCGGGGTTGACGGCGAGACCGTTCACGGTGGCGAGGCATTGCGTAATAACAGCGGTTTTGTCTTCGGAATTCCATTGTTCAGACCCGGATGGTTTCAGCCGGTGAATCGAATGCTTGCCAACGGCAACTATTCGGCGCTGGCCAACATGCTGACCTACATTGGCGGAAACGGGCAATACATGGAAGACAACGGATTTCCCGCCAATTTCATCAAGGCGAATCCTCAGTTCGACCAGGCGACCTTCACTAACAACAACGGTCATTCCAACTACCACTCCATGCAGTTGATGGTCACGCTGCGGCCGACTGCGGGCGTGAACTTCACGTCAACATATACCTGGTCCAAAAACCTGGGTAGAAGCGGGATCATTGATCCGCGCGATATCTCTCTGAGTTACACCCTGTTGCCCGCCCACCGCACCCACAACTGGGTGACATACGGCGGCTGGGAACTGCCCTTCGGCCAGGGACAGCTGCTCGGCAATGATCTTCCTGCCGTGTATGATCGTTTCATCGGCGGCTGGCAGTTGAGCTGGATCGGCACCGTCCAGAGCGGGTCGCCGCTGGATATCACCGCGCAGAATATGCTTTACGGCGGCGGCGTACCGGATCTTGTCGGGGATTTCGACTTCGACTCTGTCGGCACTTACTGGCCGGACGGAGCCTCACGGGGTGACTACTTCGGCGACAAATACGACGTAGTAACGGATCCCCAGTGTATGGCCATTGATCCGAGTCTCCGGGACACCTGCACACTCACTGCGATTGCCGACACGGAAACGGGGGAGATCGTGCTTCAAAATCCGGCGCCTGGTCTGCAGGGGAACCTCGGACGGGGCAGATTACGGAACCTGACGCGATGGAATGTGGATATGGCCATATCCAAAGCGTTCAAGATCGATGAGGCCAGGAGCTTCCGGATCCGCCTGGATGCAACAAACATATTCAACAAGGTGTTCGCTTCCGGCGCGTTGGGCAGCACTGGTACACGGATCGTGTTCCCGACGGCTCCGACTACCAGCATTAACAGCTCCAGCTTTGGGTGGATGCCTTACAAGGTCGGCGGACGCACATTCCAGCTGATGATGCGTTTCGACTTTTAACTGAGTTCCGGACTCTGCTGGTGTTCGTGTGGCGGATTCCGGATAGTCAACCACGAAAACTACAGGGGAGGGGATGAAAGTTCTCTCCCCTGTTCTTCTTCAGAGAAGAATTGCAGCAGTATTTAAAATTGAGTTCTACGGCGTGCGCAGGGTTTTCAGTCGATCAGGGCCATCATTCTATCCAACTCAGTCCAAAGGCAAGGCTGCTGGCAACGTCCATGATCAAGCGCCTGTCGTCCTACCACCCGGTGCTGACTAAGAAATTCCGCCCATCAGGAAAAGTGACATTTACCCAGACAAAAAAACCAGTTTGAGAAAATTTACTAGCAACCGGTGGACCGATGAAACGTAGAGTCGTACCTCGCAACCAGCGCCTTGTTTCCGGGGAGAGTACGACCGTCCTGTCAATTTCCTCTATGGAAATCGGCTTGGCTTTCTTCACAGCATCATCAAATGATTCCAGCCTGGCTTCATACATAACATCTTCTTTGATGAATGCGGGCAATTTTGAAGTAGTTTCGCGGAGGTTGTTATAGAGCGCCGCAATCTTGGGCGACATGTAGGAAGCGGAACTGCTGATGTCCGAACTCAGCCAAAGCGGAAGGAACAGGGAAATGACGAGGATCAGCGAACACTTGAAAATTACTCTCCGGGATGGCTCACGCCGGCAATGCACATAGCTTTGACGCAGAAGCAGCACCAGCAACAGAGAAGATCCAATATACAGGCCGGCCACATTGATCCAGTCTGAGAAGAAGTAGTAAGGCAGAAGCTGAAATTCGATAATGAGCCAGCTGCAGATCCCCTGCAAAAGCCGGGTTTCGCGGCCTATGCTCACCACCAAGCCGCCACCGAAAAGGAGAGCCCCGGAGCCCAGGAAGGTAAACAGGACCGCGCGTACCACGGTACCGAACATGGTCACCGACCAGAAACTGATCACAGTGCCACAGACAGCAGCCAGCAAAAAAAGCCAAATAGACGAAGCGTCCGCCCACCAGCTATTAGTCATTTGAATGTGGGGAGCCTTGGCAGCCAGCCAGGCCACGACCGGCACCAGGAATCCAAGGATCAGCGTAATCAGAAGCGCAAAAGAGATTTTAATGGCCCATTGACGTAGCCCGGACACTGACAGCGTCAGGTGCCATCCCCAGGAACCGAGCTGCTTTTCCTCTCCCAGCGAAATGCACCCGGAAAGCAACCAGGCAAACGGCAGGTAAATCAAAAGGATCATTCCAAAGATTGTATCAAACCGGGCCTCCCAGCCGGGACGGAGTGACCTCAAGCCGAGCGCCGTGAGCCAGCAAACGACAAAGAGCGCCGACAGGAAGAAGACCGGCCGATGCAGCCGGAGTTCTTTTCGCAGAATTCCTGTCCAGGGGCCGCAAGGAGCCGCGGACCGTGACTCCTTCACCCGGAGGGCCGGCAACACGGCAATACCGGAATCCCCGGTAAATCCTTCGCGCCATTCCAGACGGGAGAACTTCCGCCAGCCAAGGTACAGGAACAGAACGCAATGAATCGAGGCAGCTGTTCCCAACGCCATGAACAGCCTGGATTCAAGTTCCTCAGGTGGAGCCGTGGACGTGCCGGAGGCGAACCAGGCAATGACACCCGCCAGCAGCGCCTGCACAGCCAGGGGCAAAACCATCCCGCCGATGATGGATCGCGACAGCTGGGTCCAGAAGGCACTGGAACACAGCACCCCTGCGTGGAGGGCTACAAATACGAAAACGCCGCTGCCATTCCATGATTCAAACGAGCTCTCCCAGACCGCACCCGCCAGGGATTGCCCGGCAACAAACGCCACACCTATGGAGATGTGCGCTCCGACCAGCGGCAACATCTTAGACCACCAGATCCGGGAACGCTCGACCGGTTGAACCAGCATCAATCCAAACGTCCTATTGTGAATTTCAACGCCAAAGGACATGGCCGCCATAGCCAGGCATGCCACAAAAATGAAAACGCCCGGCAAACGTTCAACCAACCCACCGATATAGATGTTACGCATCCAATCTGCCAGTATTTTGACAATCGGCAACGAAAAAGCCGCCGATATCGCCACACTCCACGGCAGCAGCAGCGCCCGGAATTCCTTTTTCACACTTGCTGTCATGGCGCCTCCTGTTTCAGTGCCGCGACAAATATCTCCTCCAGGCTGAGTGCTTCACTCGTCAGCTCTTCCGGAGACAGCCGACGCAATTCACTGCAAATGCGCTCGCCATCGCCGTCGGCTATCACCTCAATCTCCCGGCCTGTAGTACGGATACTCAGCGCGCCTTCCAGCGACAGATCGGTTGGAATTCCGGAGAACCGCGCTCGGAGCTTCCGGTAGCGCTCTCGAGCCTCGTCGGCCCCGAATGTCATGACATTTCTCCCCTGGTCCATAATGGCGAACTCATCGATGAGTCCCTCGAACTCCGAGATCAGGTGGGTGGAAACAAAGATCGTGCGCTCTTCCGGTGCGCTTTCCTGGTATGCGCCGATGACCGTTTCAATGAACTCCCTCCGAACAATAGGGTCCAGTCCCGATGTGGGTTCATCGAGGAGCAGCAGCTCGGGTTCCGGGCAGATAGCGGCAATCAGCGCCACCTGGGTTCTTTGCCCTTTGGAAAGCCCGCTGGTGCGATGAGCCGGGTCGAGCCGGAAACGCTCCAACAGACTCCGCTCGATTTCGCGGTTCCAGTGGGAACGGAACGACGCCAGGTAATCGAACGTTTCCCGGATGCTCATCCATGGATAGAAAGCAACCTGGTCCGGCACATAGGCCAGGCGACGTTTCACCTCCACTTCCTGCCCTGTGGGATCCAATCCGAGCACGGCAATCCGGCCGGTGTGCGGACGAAGCAGGTTCAACAGACACTTCATCGTGGTCGTTTTGCCCGCTCCATTTCGCCCAAACAGGCCGTAACATTTGCCTCTGGGCACGGTAAGACTGAAATCGTGCACCGCCTCGGATCTGCCGTAGGCGTATGCCAGGTGACTGATGACAATTGCAGGGGGGGATTCGCTCATGATTTACTCCTATCTGCGTCCATCGCGGTTCGGCGTTTCTCTTCAAGGACTTCGAGGCGGTCGCGCACCAGATCGAGAAATTCCACAGCCGGCACCTGCAGGTGGTGGGCCTGGACAATGACGGCGTCCACCTCTTCAGCGAGCATCTTGCGACGAATGTCTTTTTTCAAGGGCGAGGCATCGGATTTCACAAAGCTACCTTTGCCTGGGAGGGTTTCGATAACGCCCTGG
>JARRLM010000145.1:0-5366 GCA_037386985.1 Acidobacteriota bacterium
AGTTGTCCGGCCGGCAACGATATTCCTTCCTACCTGAGCAGCCTGCGGGATGACAACCTTGCCGAAGCCGCACAAATACTTTTAAGTTCCAACCCGATGCCCGCCGTCACCGGCAGGATTTGCCCTCATATCTGTGAACAAAATTGCAATAGAAGTGAATTGGATGAGGCCCTCTCGATACGATCCATTGAACGTTTCGTAGGAGATTATATACTCGATCATGCCGACAGGCTGTATCGAACTACCCGGAAAGAAAAGAAAAAGAAAGTTGCCGTTATTGGATCCGGCCCGGCTGGCCTTTCCGCCGCCTACTATCTCAGGAAACTCGGCTACCCCGTAACCGTTTTTGAAGCCAAGGATAAAGCCGGCGGTCTTCTTACTTTCGGCATCCCTTCCTACAGGCTTCCCAAAGACGTCGTCAACAGGCAGATCCAGGCAATTGAGAACAGTGGCGTGCAATTCAAGTTCGGCGTTACTGTAGGCAAGGATGTCACCCTGGAAACTCTTCGGAAGAAATACAGCGCCGTCTTCTGCTCCACCGGCGCATGGAAAACTCCGGATCTGGGACTCCCGAATGAAGGATTGCTGGAACAGGGCCTCGACTTTCTTGAAAAGATCAACAGCGGTCAGGGAAGAATGAACGCACGAAAAGTGCTGGTGATCGGCGGAGGCAGCGTCGCTATGGATGTAGCGACCACCGCTCTGCGCGCGGGGGCACCGCAAGTAACGGTGGCTTGTCTGGAATCCCGCGACGAAATGCCCGCCCTGTCTGAAGAAGTGGTTCAGGCGGTCAAAGAAGGCGTAAGACTGATGACTTCATGGGGGCCTTCTCGTGTTTTAAAAGCCAAAGGCAGGCTTTCCGGAATGAAATTTATCCGGTGCACTTCGGTCTATGACGAAGATCATCGATTCGCCCCCGTCTATGATAGAACGGTTCAAGAGTCCGTAGAGGCAGACCGGATTATTCTGGCGACCGGTCAAAAGCCCGATTTGTCCTATGCAGAAACATTTCTTGATTTGGACGGTAATTTGATCTCAATCGATCCCGATACCCAGGCTACGAGTATACCCAATGTGTTCGCAGGCGGAGATGTTACTATTTCCGGACCTCTATCGGTCGTGGCCGCCCTGGCTTCCGGACGACGCGCCGCCGAAGCGATCAATCGTTATCTGGGGGGCAGGGGGGCTTTAAAGGTAATAAAGAAGATGGAGCATCTGACACGCAGCAGTCCAGATTGCCTGGAAGAGTCCAGCCGGGTCAGAATACCCGAGCGGTCCCCATCCGAATATCGCCTGGATAGAGAAGACGTGATCGGACTGGATTCAAAAGCCGTCGCCATGGAAGCCAAACGATGTATCAATTGCGGGTGCGACGGAGTAAATCCATCGGACATAGCGCCCGCGTTGGTTGTTCTGAATGCCACGATAGTAACCACAAAAAGAAACATCAAAGCAGAGGAATTCTGGACCGCGGACAGAGGACTGAAGCCGACTCTTCTCGAAAAAGACGAAATAATAAAGGAAATCCAAATCCCCAAGCAGGCTGCTCACATCAGAAGCTCTTTCCTTAAATTCGCCATGAGGAAATCGATAGACTTTCCCATCGTCAACTGTGCCGCGGCCATGGAAATCAGGAATGGAATTGTCAGATCAGCAAGAATCTGCCTGAATGCCGTATACAGCAATCCTTATCGGGCAACGAAGGCCGAAGATTCTATTGAAGGCAATTTGATTGATGAGACCATTGCCGAAGCTGCTGGAGCCGCGGCCGTTTCAGATGCCGTGCCGCTTCCATACAACAGGTTCAAGATCCAGATAGCCAAGACGCTGGTTAAAAGAACAATTCTGGCCTGTGGTAATATCCGGAGCCAATCATAACAAGGAGGACAACAGTCTCAATGCCCAAACTGTTAATTAAATATTTCGGCGATCCGGGTGAGGAGTTATGTGAGCCGGAAGAAGCTAAATATCTACTCGATTTTTCCGGAAGAGTTGTTGTTATTGATGGGCACAAAATACACTCCTATGAAGAGCTTTTGAAAATCGTCAATCAGGAACAATACAGGGATCAGGAATTTGTAGAGGTAATACAGATACCTGCAATTATGGGCGGTTAACTCATAGTTTTCACAAGGATTCATGTAAGCGAGGCGACTGAGGCGGTATAAACGGAAGTGGATGCAAGGCTGGCGAACTCGATAAAACGTATTCCTTCATGTTGTCGCGACAGAGGATTTCTGTACAACGCGAATTAGAAAGTTCAGTTCAAGAGGTGAATCAATATGATACCCACGGTTGAAATTGGGAAATACCAGGAAGAGAACGCGCTCCTTAGGAAACAGATTGAGGAACGATCCGGCAAGTCTGTAGAGCAGCTCTTTGCGGAAAGGACCAAACGAGTCAAAGACGCAATCGAACTGAGAGTGTCGGATCGTGTGCCTTTTATGGTACTGATTGAGCCGCATAACTATTCGGGAATTCCCAAGTCGGCGGCCTATTACGACCACATCACCCTCAAACGAACAATGCGACAAATGGCCGTGGATCTTGAACCGGACATGGGTGAACCCGGATTTCCGGCCTGCGGTGCCGCAATGACAGAACTGGATATCAAAAACTGCGTATGGCCCGGCGGTCCGAAACCGCCCGACTATGATTATCAGTTCATCGAAGGGGAGTACATGAAGGCGGACGAATACGACATCTTCCTGAACGACCCGACCGATTTTATGATTCGCCGTTACCTTCCTCGCGTATATGGAGCCTTGTCGCCCCTGGCCAAACTGCCTCCCATGGACAGTATGTTTATGGGTTTAGAATACATAACACCTCTGTTTGCCGCCCCGGAGTTTCTTGAAATGGCCAAGCGTCTGGCTGCGGCGGGAAAGCATGTGGAGGAATTCCGCAAATCTGTCGGCAATACCTCCGAGGATCTGGCTCAGTTGGGATTCCCTCCTTTTGCTACCTTCGCTCCGGGCGGCGTGGGCGGAGCTCCGTTCGATACTGTAACGAGCTTCCTTCGTGGCATGAGAGGCTCCATGCTGGATATGTACCGTCAGCCCGACAAACTGCTTCAGGCCTGTGATGCAATACTGGAAAGACGGATCGCCTATGCAATTCCCGCCGATCCAACGCATCGAGACTATCCTCAAAGAGTCGCTCTGCCCTTATGGAGAGGCGATCCGGTCTTCATGTCTGACGACCAATTCAAAAAGTTTTACTGGCCCGGGCTGAAGAAGTCCCTGCAAACCCACGTGGATCTGGGCTACGTGCCGGTGCCGTTCTTTGAATCCAAGTTCGGCGACAGACTGGAATGCATGCTGGAATTGCCCAAAGGCAAAGTATTAGCTTCGATAGAAGCCGTGGATGCCGCCCGGGCTAAGGAAATTCTGGGTGGACATACCGCTCTGCTGGTACGCTGCCCGAATGCGTGCAAACTATGGTCGCTCAGTCAACTGGAATCTTTCCTTAAGGATCTGATTGATAAAAGCGGCCGGAATGGCGGCCTCATAATCGTTGTCAAGATGCCGGACAACGTGCAGATAAAAGATATGCAGGCTATACTGAAGTCAATTTCAGAATATGGGCGATATTGATGCCTGCCGTAATTAAACTTCATATGCTCGTATAGAATCCGTATACCTTTAGGAGGCCGCTATGAGCCCAAGCTTGTGCAAATCGACGCTTTTAATTATGACGATTATTCTGTTCTGTTCTTTTGACAAAGCTGCCTGGAGCCAAACGCCAGGCGGTGCTCTACAGGATCGAACATCCGACTCAACAAGACCGTCTTCCGGTATTCATTTGCGCTCGCTCGGAAAGGATAAGATCGTAACCGAAACTGATTGCACGGCGGCAAAACTGGGCTCCACCATATCCGTTTCAGCGATCGGAGAGCCGGTATCCGGTGTAACACTGAATATTCCGGAATGGACCGGTTCCGCTTGCACCGTAAACGGGTCCATGGCCCCTGTTTCCAAAGAAACCAACGCAAAACCGATCAATTTCCGAGTGGTGCTGCCCGCATCCTGGAGCCGCCGGTCCGCCCAGCTCGGCGGCGCCGGTATGAATGGTTCCATTCCAAACCTGCTTGGCGGTGTGGACATGGGATCCAGGGCATCGCTCGTTCAACTCGGATTTGTCACCTACGGCAGCGATTCGGGACACCAGATGGGATCTGGCGGTTTCGGATTGGGCCGTGGAAGGAGCAGAGGACCCGCGCCGAAGGCTGCATCGAATACAAACGATTGGGCTTTAAACGACGAAGCCATAAAGAACCTCGGTTACATGCAACTGAAAAAAACACACGATGCAGCCATGGTTTTAATCGAAAGAATGTACGGCGAAAAGCCCCGGTATAACTACTTCTTCGGCTCATCCCAGGGCGGCCGGGAAGCACTCACCGTAGTTCAACGGTATCCCGCCGATTATGACGGCGTTGCGGCCAACGTTCCAGTAGTGAATTTCTCATCTCAGATGCTTTCGCGCGAACTGATTCGAATCCAGGAAAAGCCTCTGGCCAATTGGGTTCCTCCTGCAAAGGTAAATGCGATTCGAGGCGAGTTCATGCGTCAGTGCGACAGGCTCGACGGTCTCGTTGACGGAATTATCAATAACTATATGGCATGCCGGGCAATCTTCGACATAAAGCAGGGCGAACCCGGCCGAAACCCGTGGAGCGAAAAGCGATGTCCGGACAATAAGGACCCGAATCCTGCGGATACAAGCGCCGATGCCTGTCTTACCGACGGCCAGATCGACACCCTTCAGTTTATCTACAGCCCGTACCTGTTTAAAACACCTCTGGCAAACGATGTGAAGTCTTTCGGCATGTTGGTGCCGAACACAGATCCTTCCGGCAGCGGATTGCTCGCCCCGAATCGATTTCGAGGCCAGGAAGGTGCTGCCGATAATGCACAGATGTTCAGCAATCTCGGGATACTTGGAGTCACCGGATTTCTAATGCAGGATTTAAGCGCAAATCCGCTTGACTATGTTGAGGGGGGTCGATACGAAGCAAGAAGGCAGGAATTATCCCATTGGCTGGATTCCACTGACCCGGACCTGAATGCGTTCCTTCACCGCGGAGGTAAAATGATCGTGGCTATAGGAACCAATGATACGCTTGCATCTCCCGGGGCGCAGCTCGATTATTATCAATCAGTCATTGAGAAAATGGGCCGGGAGAAAGTCGATGGATTCGCCCGTTTCTTCGTTCTTCCCCAGGCCGGACATGGCCTGAGCGGAACGAACTATTCCGTAGACGGCGAAGGGGAATCGATTCCGACTGCACCTGTTCCCAACATGTTCAGCCGATTGGAACTGCTGGTCGATTGGGTCGAAAATAATACAGCACCGCCGATGGC
>JARRLM010000146.1:0-6425 GCA_037386985.1 Acidobacteriota bacterium
GTTGCACAGGAACAGGTAAATATCGCAGAAGCGGAACTCAGAATTTATACGGGGATACCGGATTCGGATTCCATCCAGACAGAGGAACCCTCCATAATGAGTTCCGCGTTTGATGCGGATTCAGATGTTTTGTATCAAAAAGCTCTTGGTAACGCGCCAGAAATCAGGCAGGCCGAAGCAGACATCCGATCCAAAGAGTTCCACCTGGAAGCGGAAAAAGGGGAGCGCCTGCCCAAGTTGGACATTGTCGGCCAGTATGCCCTACTCAGCGATTCCAATAACTACAAGGAATACTTCAACCGTTTTGAAAGAAACAATTATCTTATTGGACTTTCTATACAGGTGCCGATTTTCGACGGATTTCGCACAAGTTCCAGGGTGGCCCAAAGCCGCCAGGAAATAGCCGAAGCCCGGAGCAGGCTCGCACGCATCAAGTCGGACCTGAAACTGGCGACACAAAGAGCGACAAGCAATCTTCGGATCGCCAGAGGTGCAAGGGACCTCGCTGTTGACGAAATGGAAGTTACCCGGCAGATCGTTGGAGCCGGCGAGGCCCAGTTGCAAAGTGGCCGGATCAGCGTTCTGGAATTCGAAGAAATGAAATCCCAATTGTTTCAAAAAGAGTCTGAACTGCTTGAGCGGGAACAGATCCTGTTTCAACGGAAACTGGAATTGCTGAGCATAATCGGGGATACATCCACTGTCTTGCAATAACTTCCGAACTTCCGGGGTTTGGAGAAACGCAATGGATTCAAAACAGATGAGAAACGTGTTGATTGTAATGGCCGGAGTTCTGTTTGTATGGATTCTATCCCCCTTGTTTGGTTTCCGGCAGACCGATGTATCCATATCGACATCACCGCTGCAATTCAATGCAGCCCGGGCATATGGCTCCATAGAGGAATTTGTCACCCGGTGCCCCAACAGGATTTTTGGAAGCATTGAATCGCGCGCCGCCTCGGGGTATCTGGGAGACGAACTGGAAAAACTGGGATACGAAACGGACTATGCGCGATTGAGTGCCAGGATCATCCGGCACAAAGAGGTCGGACAGAATGTCCTGGGATATAAAGCAGGGCATGATCCCAGGATTATTGCAGAATGGGGGATGCTCGGGGCTGCAGACCTGGCCTCACGCTATGCCGAGCGGGATCGAATCGCTGCGGTTCTCTCCCTGGACAATGTAGCGACAGGAGACCTGGCCGCCCTGCAACTCGATGAAACCGGCATGTTGAAAGGATTCACCCCTCCCTGGTACCGGATGCTTGCCCTTGAAGCAGCAGAAAAGGAGGGCCTGCCCGTTCAGTATACATCCGGGCTCAGGGAACATTTGGCGCGCACCTTTTATATCCCATGGTCGGATCAGGGACCCTTTTTGAATACAGGCATTCCCGCAATAAATCTGGCAAGTCTGTCCGTCAACCGGGATTATACAAAAGCCGTCTATCATACGCCCCAGGATACTGTGGAGAAGCTGAAAATATCCAGCGTTGAGAGTTTCGGCCAGGCAGCCGAGCGTATAGTAAGAACGTTGGACGAACTCCCCTCCATCCCCAGGGAATCCATGGATGCATTCCGCCTGGGGCATGCGCTTTTCCTGGGACCTGAAATAATCCTCCTTCTTCACACAATTGTTTTTCTTCCCCTGCCCTTCTGCCTCTTTTTCTATTTCCGGAAACACTGCAGCAGCATGAAGCTTGCAGGCTTGGGACGTGAAATCCTGGCCTACTTTGCAACCCTTCTTCCCTTTTTAATAATTTATTTCCTAATCGTTCTGTATGGAAAATTACGCATGCTGCCGATGTATGCTCTCTACCCGGCAACCGCAAAAGATTCTATCCTGGAAAATCCATCCTGGGGAATTCTGGGAGGCATTTTCGGTACGGCATCTATAATTGCCGCGCTATGTATCCTATTTTATATGTTCGGCTTCAGAAGCTACCCAAAACAGGTTTTTAACATTTCCAAACCTTTTTTGCTTTGCCTGTTGTTGGTTACGGCCATACTGGCACTCCTCCACAATTCCTACTGGGCGGTGACATTCCTTACCCTGCCCTGCTGGATATGGGGCCTTGTCGGCCACAGCAGGCATTCGAACAAACGCATCCTTCACTGGATATGGATTTTGGCCGCAGGGCTTCCCTGCTTTGCCATACTCTGGCTTCTGGGGCCCAGATTCGGCATAAGCCTGAACTTAATCTGGTATCAGATCCTGGCCCTGAGCACGGGATTGTTTTCAGCAACGGGCTATATTCTGGGAGCAGCAGCAACAGCCATCGGAATTCGATTTATGGTCATTCAACTGCACAGTTCCGGATGAAGTGTATAATCAGAAATGCAGTCATTTCTTCATCGATCCGCTTTCAGGTTCCTCTTCAGAATTATCCGGCAACTGCTGGATTACTTCATTCTCCCGCCCGTAGTCCCTCTCCCGGGCGTAGCGTTCGATCGTCCCTGGGTCATTAATTAGCGCTTCATTCGTTTCCGCGCGCTCGCGGTTGCGGCGGTTGAGGTCATCCACGCGCGCCCTCTGCTGCTGCAATTTCAGGCGTTCTTTCTCCAGCTTGAGATACCCGTTGGGTCCTATAATACTGAAAAGCAGGATTCCGCCGACAACCACAATGAGGAAGATGTAGTACAACTCTTTTTTATGCTTCAGTACTTGTCTTTTGTGGACCATCTGGCGTTTTGATGGATGGTTGTTTACACAAAATCACTATGAATTTATGTACTGTTGAATAATACTTAGAGTAGGTAGCGGATGCAACCATTATCGTCCTTCATTGTTTCTCCGGGAATATACTATGAACGAAATATTGATTGTCAGTACTGCAGACACAATGGATCTTGCACAGAAAATTGCGCATGCGATCGTACAGGAAGGCGAAGCCGCCTGCGTTAACATCCTGCCCGGAATACGCTCGGTATACCATTGGGAAGAAAAATTGTGTGACGACTCTGAAATACTGCTTCTTATCAAGACCACCGGAGAAAATTTTGAACAGATCCGGAAAAGGATTCGAGAGCTTCACAGTTACGATGTACCCGAAGTGATAGCCGTCCCCATTACGGCAGGCGATCCCGATTATCTGAATTGGCTGCATACACAGGTAAGTCGTCGTACTGCAAATAACTTATAGAAGAGACGGCCGGCAAGTTGAGCGGCAAGCAACTTGCAAGACCATGAAAAACCGGAGTGATGTTTCCCGCAATGAGAACCCTGTTATTCTTCATTACCGCAGCACTGGCCCAGTACTGGGCGGGTCAGCACCGGCCTGTCACGCAGTGGCCACAATTCCGCGGGCCTGATGGCCAGGGCCACTCTCCTGAAAGCGGTCTTCCGCTGCAGTGGAGTGAAACACAGAATATAACCTGGAAAGTTCCGATCCCAGGTCGCGGATGGTCTTCGCCCGTTATCCAGGGAGACAGGATCTGGCTCACAACAGCCACGGATGGAGGAAAATCTCTAAGGGCGATCGCCGTTGACCGGTTGTCGGGAGCCTTGCAAAAGGACATTGAAATATTTCATCTGCAATCGCCGGGAACGATCAATACAAAAAATTCCTACGCCTCCCCGACTCCAGTACTGGAAAAAGACAGGATCTATCTTCATTTCGGCGCCTATGGGACGGCGTGTATCAACCGGTCAGGCGAAATAATCTGGAAAACCCGACTGGAATATGACAACGGACAGCATGGTCCGGGAAGCTCCCCCGTGCTCTACGATGATCTTTTAATCCTGAGTTGCGATGGCCGGGACATTCAATATGTAGTGGCGTTGGACAAAAGAACCGGGAAGGCTCGATGGAAGAAGCAACGCGAAGGCTATCAAGCTTATGCGACGCCGCTGATTATACGTCCTTCTGAAGGCGACCAAATCATAAGCCCGGGTGCCCTGCGTGCCATCGCCTACGAGCCAAGAACAGGCAAGGAAATCTGGCAGGTCCGCTACGAAAACGGATTTTCGAATGTGCCCAGACCTGTCTTCGGCCATGGGCTGGCCTATATATGCACCGGCTTTCAGCAACCTTCCATGCTTGCCGTTCGGGTTGACGGACAGGGGGACGTTACCCGCTCGCACATTGTATGGACCCTGAGTCGGGAGGTTCCTCTAACGTCGTCTCCGCTCCTGGTTGGAAATGCCCTCTACATGGTCAGTGATAATGGGATTGCGACCTGTGTTGATGCGCTGACGGGGAAAGAGCACTGGCGTATTCGGATGAGGGGCAACTACTCGGCATCGCCGATTTATGCAGACGGCCGTATCTATTTCCTGAACGAGGAAGGTGAGTGCGTCGTAATAGCTCCGGAAAAAGCATACAGGGTACTAGCGACAAACCGGATCGAGGGAACAACCCTGGCGTCAATGGCAGTGTCGCAGGGATCAATTTTCATTCGATCCCAAACCCATCTTTACCGAATAGGGAATGAATTTCATACGGAATGGAGAACAAACAGCTGAACGCTTACGCAGTGTCCGATCCTGGCGTTTGACGAGTCATCCAACGCCCGGTCCCAGTTTTCCTTCCAGCCTGGGTTTATTGTTTTTCTTCCTTCGATTTATCTTCCGATTTGTCTTCCACATCTTCATTTACGGCTTTTATGGACGTCTTGAAGTTGCGAATCCCTTCACCGAGCCCCTTACCCAACTGGGGAATCTTGTTTACCCCGAAAATCAGGATAACAATGACAAGTATAATAATCAGCTCTGTAGCGCCCAGAGTACCAAAGACAGCAAGAAATAATTCCGGAAAACCCATATTAGGCATGCACACCCCCGCGAATAAACATTTCTTAAAAAATACTTTACAGAAGGTCCAATGTCAATTGTCTGAAAAGCAGTCAAGACATTGGCCGCCACCCGGTGTTCCAGCCGTGAGCGGTCTACAGAAGAATGCGTTCGTTACCCTGCCTGCGTGTGAATTTTATACGGTCAAGATATTCAAGCAACGGTATGGAATGTTTTCGTGTCAGATCCAGTGTTTCTTTGAATTCGGCGACACTGAACTTCGTTCCCGGGGTGAAACGGCCGGTCATCTTCTCCTTAACCACATCAAGCGTTGACTGGTGGTAAACAAAATCCTCCGAGATCTTGACAAGTATATTCTCCTTGATCATCCAATAGAATATGCGCCGCACTTCTTCCGGATCTTCATCGAAGCAGGCCTGGAGGTTTGAAAACGAAGGCGGTTGAAATCCCGATTGTTTGAATACAGCTTCGATTTTCTCTCTCAACCTTTCTCCCTCTATAGAAAGCTGTACTTCGCGACCGTAGAGAGACACGGTTTCTTTCTCCAAAGATAATTTCCGGACTTCAACGAGTAATTCGAGGCAATGCCTGAAAACTTCTGCCGGCAGATCGTCGTATATTCGTTTGCGGAGTTCTTCCCTTGAAATCCCCTTTTGCAACGAATTCTTATTCTGAAAATCACTCACACGGGCAAGCGTATCCTTTTTCAGGGACTCGATTGTTCCGGGCAGCACCAATATCGGTGACGGGGCCGGAATCATCACTATTTCCTCTGGTTGGGCAAGGTCTGAACAGATCTTCTTTAAATCCGGCAAGGGCAGGCCGAGGAGTGCATCCAACGCATTAAGATCCATCGCGCGCTTGGTGTCCACAGCCAGAAGAACAGGAATTTTATCGGACAGCCTTCCGCGATCCAGTTTCTGAAGCACGGCTAAAGTATTTTTATCGGTACTTCTGTGTTTTGAAGGATTCGGGTGCAGTACGTTACCGCCCCCTATTGTTATGGTCGGCGAGAACTGGCGAATGATGAAAGTATCTCCATGCAGGCAAAATACAGGAGCATCCAGCCGAAGCTGTGCGTATGCGGAATCACCGGGCAAGAGCGTATCCTGCCCCATAAAGGCTACCCGTGCAAGGACTTCGATAGTTCCCTGGTGGAACCGGACCTTGATCAAATTTTTCAAGGGCTTTGCCGACGGCAGGAGATTGAGATGCACGTCGAGAATCTGCGTTGCCCTGAAAACCTTCGGCACTGTGACGACCATTCCACGTGCTACCTGGTCTAAATCTATCCCCTGCAGATTCACTGCCGTTCTTTGCCCTGCTACGGCCGATCCGGTCATCCTGCCGTGGACCTGTACACCGCGGATCCTGGCGGTCAATCCCCCGGGAATGAGCTCCACTTCCTGATCCTTTTGGATTTCTCCCGACGTCAATGTCCCGGTAACCACCGTTCCGAATCCCCGGATACTGAACGATCGATCGATAGGCAAACGAAGCAGCCTGTTGGCAGGACGTGGACGAACGGACAGAGCCATATCATGAATCGCTTTTTTCAACCGATCTATGCCCTCGCCTGTCTTTGAACTCACCGGTATTATTTCGGAGTCTTCAAGAAAAGATTTTCCCGTCGTTTCTATTACTTCCTCCTGAACCAGCTCGATCATCTCCGGAT
>JARRLM010000147.1:0-9390 GCA_037386985.1 Acidobacteriota bacterium
ACAAAGCTGCCGATCTTCAATCCATCGGCATAGGTTCTGCCTGCCTTGATGAGGTCCTCCCGTGAAAGAAGCTGGTTCTTCTCCGGAACGAAGGCCATCGTCTTGCTGATGGTCTTAAGATTCTCTAAATTCAAAAGCATGGCTTCCTCTTGATTATGAACCGCCTGCGTTTCGATTTCGGTTATCTTCTTATCAACAATTTTGAGACGCATGGTGAAGAGCGCTTTATTATTCCCTTCCTCCGTAACAACATTGAAAGAAACCGCGGTTCCCCCTTTGACATCCAGAACATCTCTGCGATATTCGGTGAGGCCGGTAATAATTTTCCATTCGCCTTCGCCCAGTTTCAGTTCCTTGCAGTCCTCTGTAAATCTTACCGTGGAAGCAACTGGCACCGACTCCGGCTTATGGGTTATCATGGCATCCAGGTATTTTGTGACAAATCCCTTGAGGCATTCGCGATCGCAGGATGGTGTGTCTGCCGCATTCGCAGCAGAAACAAAAATGCAACTGGTGAGAAACAGTAATGTGATAACAGAAAATTGTTTCTTTAGAATCATGGACATCTCTCCTTGATGGGGACTGTAAAGTCCCTTTGTAAAGCTTTTTCCCTCTAAACAATTGTTCCCAAGGACCTATTTCCGGGCTTCGCCAAGACTCACGACGAGGGTTTTTTCAGGATCATCCTTGTCGAGTAAAAGTGCGCGAATCGGCGGCTCTGCCGCCGATGATTACTGCGCAGCGTAAAACATACAGGCCCTTTTCAAGGGTAACCTGTTTTGATGCGCTATCATCCTTACCTGAACAACAGGGGAGCAAAAACATACAGACTCCTTCGCCAGGTCTGCCATTCGTGCGAGGTGCCGGGAGAAATATAGACATAGCTGTTCGTGATCCCGGCGGCGACGAGCTGTTCCTGATGTTTCTTCAAACCTTCAGGATTTTCCAACGGAGGTTCCGAGCCGAAACTCATGAAGAGGACCTTGACCTTCTTGTTGAATTCCGCAGGCTCGGCCATGGCGCCGCTGTAGATCGTCTTGAGATCGAGCTGTGCCGGCGATGCCGCTGGTGCGGCGCCTGAAGCAGTTTTGCTTCCGGGGAAGCCGGGGCCAAATCCCGTGGCGGCGCCACCGCTGAACAGGCCGATATACGCGAATTTGTCGAGGTTAGCCATAGTGACGGATGCAGTCTGCATACCTCCCATGGAAAGACCCGCCATAGCCCGGTGATTTTTGTCGGCCAGCGTACGGAAATTTCTATCGACCCATGGGATTAAATCATTGACCATCAGCTGCCCGTAAGGCCCGCCTCCAGGCCCACCGAAACCGCCCAACCCGCGGCCGCGGCCCGCTCCGGCAGGAGCGCCAAAACCGCCAGGCATGTAGCTGGTTTCCATTACCACAATCATGGGCTTGACCCTGCCTTCCGCAAGCAGATTGTCGAGAATCACGTTAGTCCGGCCCATTTCGATCCAAACCCGCTCATCCTCCCCGCCACCGTGCTGCAAATACAGCACCGGGAAGCGCGCGGCGGCGTTCTTCTCATAGTCCGGCGGCGTGTAGACGAAGATGCGACGCCAGGAATTGATGCTTTTGGCAAAGTAATTCTTGATCAGCACGTTGCCGTGCGGCACATCCTTCAAGTCGTAATAGGTGACGCCCGGTTCCGGGATTTCGAAGGCGTTGCACATGTGACTGTACCCGATGAATGCATTGGTGCCGGGATCCAACACAACCGCACCATCAACGAGCATCCAATAGTTGTGATATCCGGGGCTCTGCGGCTCCTTGGTAGTGTAGGTCCACACGCCGTCGTCGCCTTTGATCATGTCGTATGGAAGCGGGTTGAGCGAATTCGACCCGGAAGTAACAAGAGCGACCTGTACCTTCTGCGCGGTGGGGGCGTTGAAGCGGAAGGTGACCCGCGAGTCCTCTTCAATTCGTGGATACTGGACCCCCGATAGATTATACGGTGAAGGATGCGCTGGAATGGCCGGCGCAGAGGCGGAGCGCAGTGGCGCAGGGACTATCTCCTGCCTCGCGGCTGGCTTGGTATTTTTCGAAGCACTGTCTGTTTGGGCGCAAAAGGTTCCCACAGCCAACACACTCGTCAGCAAGGCAAAAGCCAATGATCGTATCATGAGGTGCAATCTCCTTCAGCAGTCTGTTAGCTTGCCGCAAAAAAAGACCTGGATTTGTTCAGCCATTTATTCTGCGAAATAATGCAGTCGGTACTTTAACATAAAGTTGTCACAAATATATGACGTATTTCTTACAGCGACAACTGGTTGTTTCAGCACTGTTTGTTCGGTGAGCTGAACGACCAAAACACAGAAGATGGGGCCGAAGCAGTGCCATTTCAAAGATTACAGCAACAAGACTTTCCTCATGTCTGTAGTTCACCTTTCTCCTGCAAAGAAGCTTCGCCGAGGTTTCAAATGCGCTCATGAAAACGGCGTTGATTGCCCCCCTTGCTTCTGGCCGCCCGGCGCTCGTGCCCAAGGCAGGTTCTAAGGATTACTTCGGTTTTTTGACATCGTAGTTGGGCCAACCGGAGGGTGTGTTCTCCGGCATAATATCCATAAATGCCTCAACCGCGTGGATTTGCCCGCCGTAGATCTTGAATGCCTCGAATAGCGTCAGGGCCTTTCCGGTTCCGTAGTTGCCGGTGTTCCCGAAATCGAGACGAAACAGCACGATGCCCATTTCCTCATCGACGGCTGCAAGCCGATAACTAATATCCGGGTGTGCCATAACGCGCTGGGTTCGAATGTTCTCGCTGCCCGCCCTGGCGCCCGGACCGGCGGTTAGGACTCCATTCTCGATGCGATAGGCATCCGGCGCGAACGGTGCGTCGACTACATCGAAATTGCCGCCTACTTTCAGGCCGGCAGCATAGATTTCCGCAATCCGGATCAGCTCGGAACGCGACATCCGCTGAGATGAATCGGGCACGACATTCATAGCCGCACGTGGCGTTGTCAGCTTCTCGATATCAAATAGTGCGCCTTCCGCCTTGTTTCGTGTGACCATCGTTTCGATTTCTGTAATCTGCTTGTTTTCGATTTTAAGCCGTAATGCCAGCATCACGGGTGTCCCGTTCTCCTCGACAACGACATGGGATGCCGCTACTCCTTCACGGACATCCAGGAAGTCCTGTCGATAGGAGCGAACCTTCGAAGCGCCTTTCCACAACCCTTCTCCCAGCGGCAGCGTCTTCGTATCTTCTGTAAAGCGTGCGGTGGGAGCAGTTGGAATGGCCTTCGGATTGTGGCTGATCATGGCATCCAGGTATTGCGTAATGAATCCGCGAAGGCACTCGCGGCCGCACGCACCGGCAGCATTCCCCACTCGAGTTTGTGCATTTGCCGCAACGGTCAGAATGAGGAACAGGGAAGCCAAAGCAATTGAGCGTCTCATGATAAATATCCTCCCAAAAGTGACTGCATTATACCTCACAAGGTTGATTTCAGATGTTTTATGGCAGTAAGATCTCGAGCACACAAAACATGCATGGACCTAATTAATGCAGGCTTTTGAAGGTGTCGTGGAGAGCAAGAGAACAGGCAATGCTTGTTCTCTTTGTCTGACTTAAAAATAGCTATCCGGATACTGAAGCAAGACTGGTTTTCCCGAATTCCAAGAAATCGGCCCGCTTCATGAAGTCATAATCACCAAAACTTGATACCATATTGACATATTGCGGCTCCACCAGTGTACTGTAAACAACAGCCCATTTCTTATCGGATTTTTTCGGATAGTATTCGAGAGCCAGGCTTTTCTTTGCAATCGCCATTACCCCAAGACTCATTGCTCCAGCCTTGAAAAAAATGCGTCTTTCCATGAAATTTGCTCCCTATTGGCTTTCATAAAAAGTGAGTGCAACGCCTCCGGATCCCATCCCCGGATTCGAGCTCAGGTACAAGCCCTTGTTCAGCCACGCATATTTGCTGTCCACTCTTACTTCAAACGTCGGCACCAGTTTTCCGAAAGCCCCACCGTTTCGCACAATAATCACTTCGCCTTCGTCCGTTTGCCAGAGATAGCGCGCATCGATCGTCGCCGGATTCGCCAGGTTCTGGTAGTCGGCACCGGCCGACAGAACTTTTCCCTCGATCCTGCCGCTTACCGTCCCCCCGGTGATCGGAATGATGTTCCGGTTGCTCTTCCCTTTGTCCAAGTGTTACATTTTCCCGGATCAACTGATCTCCCTGCTTCTCTTCAGCCGACGCCTTTCGATAGTCCCATGGCTGATCCTGGACATCCTCCGGTTTGGTGACCTGGATAGAGTTTGTTGCATTCGGCGAGATGTTGATACCCGAAATATCAAAAACGCTTATCTTCATGATCCCCGCCGCCGGATCCACGACTCGCCTTCCCGAATACTTCCCGTTATTCAGCCAACTGTAACTGCTTGCTGTAGGCGCTTCAAAGTCGGGAACCATCCGCACATCGCTTCGGTCCGCCGCCGTACCGGCGCTTCGCATATAGATGTATTTTCCATCGTCCGTTCGCAGCACGAATATTTCTTCAATTTCCATGCCGCCGTTCGAAAAGCTCAGCTGAAAATCAAGGCCTCCAGGCATCACAGAGCCCTTTATTTTCTCGCCCGAAAACGTTCCTTCCCGAGTCACATATATGTTCCTCTGTCCATACGGTGTCCTGCCTACATCGTATTCCTGGTCCAGCTTCAGTTCAGCTTCAAATACGCGTACACCCTGTTCCGGCACCGGAATACCATTCGCCATCCCGCATGTCCACGATTTGTGCGGAATAAGCAGTCTTCCTGATCCGCTCTGCGCATTCCCTTTCAGCAGCAGCATCGGACAAATAATAATGCCTGCAAAAAACAGCACCATGAGTGTATAGCTCTTCCATCGGTTGCATTTCATGTCATCACCTCGCCACTGCTTCTGAGTTGTCTATTATGTCATTCCTATTCCATGGGATACGCATTAAATTCTCCGATTCCATTATGGCGCGGTACATACATAGGAAGCTGCCTCACCGGTCGGGCCGCCAACATATTTCGGATAGGTCGGATAGGTACACATTGGAAGACTCCGGTCTCCCGCAGCAACGGTTACGGCCATTGGCGGCGGCGTTTTTTTCTCCACCCAGTCGATCAGCAGGTTGAACCGGCTGAACGCGTTGGGAATAGGTGCGGTCGGTATGGATTTGCCTTCTCCGTCCACGGAATAGTTCGTCCCGCTCAGGCCGTGGCCTGTCTGGGGCAGCACGAAAAAGCGGGCGAAGGAATCGACCTTATCACGTCCCATTGTCTCAACGACTGACTGATAATAATCCAGTTGCGCTCCAGGGGACGCCAGGGTGTCGTTGGTCCCGATTGCTACAATCATTTTCCCGCCGCGCTTTAGAAACGCATCCAGGTTCGGATCGGTGGAATCGAGCCAGAAGGAGAGCTCCCTCCTCCTTGCATCGTACGCACCGCCCTCCACGTAATCGAGCGGATTGGCGTTCAGGTCCTGCATTAAGAAGCCGGTCACTCCCAGAACGCCGAGATGGCTGTGCATCCGTGCATTCTCCGCAGCGCCTCCCTGCCCGATAAAACGATTCCGTTCTATCAATCCGCTACCCGAAGGATCGGTATTCGGCACCCACATACCGAACGACTCCACGCCATTCGCCAAAGGAGTTGCAAATGGGTACCGGCTATAGACAAATTCCAGCGTGGAAATCTGGCCTTCGGTAAGGCAGGCATCCGCGCTTGTATCTTCGGGATTCGGATCGATATTGTTCGGGCAGCGCTTGGCGTTCCAGGGATCTCGATTCGGCCTACCCTGTTTCACGTCGAATATCGCCCTGCAAGCCATATAGTTGTTGATGATTCCGTCCACAAGCCCGTCCAGCTTGTCGCATTGCCGCATAAATTCACCGCGGATCGCATTTACCTTGGCCGGGGTTACCCAGTTGGCCTGTGGTTTCTCCTGAATTCGAATCAGTTCCGGGGCGAGCATCAGGGAGGAAAAATTCACAATCGGAACATTGCCGGCAACACCGTCATAATCCTCGGGATACCGTTGAGCCGCGGTAAGCGCTTCCCGGCCGCCCTGGGATGAACCGAAGAAATAGTTATATTGAGGCTTCTCTCCGTACATTCTTTCGATCAAAACCATGGCCGAATCGTGCGTCTTCTTGAGTTGCATGTAGCCGAGATTCTTTATCGCCTCGTCGTTCAGAGCCCAATCGTCGCCTGTACCTGCAGGGGGCTTGGCTGTCGGCTTGGCAGCCGTTTTTTCACCCTTACCGCGCGCGAATCCAAAACCGAAACTCATCTGGTGCCCGGAATCACTGCCGTAGGTGGCAAATCCCTGCTGGATAAGAGACGGTCCCGGTCCCATATCCGCTCCACCCAGCAGATTGGGAATCATGCCGTTCATACCGCCTCCACCGAGCTGGGCTGCACGGCCTCTCCAGGAAGCAGGCAACACCACCTGGAAATTGATCGGTCTCGCATTGGCCTCTTTGGATACAGGAGCAATGGAACCATCCACGCTGCAATAGGCAGGATTTGTCCCGGAGGCACCTTGCCATACGGGATCTTTCAATGTCACACCGGAAACCGGCTCACCGATAGCCGAAACGGGTATAGTGGACCCCAGCTTTGCCGTCGCGCAGTCGCTTTCCGTTATTACCATATTCCCTGACTGGGCATTCGCCCCTGTTTGTGCCATGCTCAACACCGTCGCATTAAGGCAAACCAGGCAAATTAACAGGTAAAATACAGCCGCTGTGCCGATTATTCCTTTCATCTTTGTTTCTCCATTCTCCAATTCCCGCGCATAACCTTCCTGGCCGATTCCGATCCAACCGCCCCAAATTTGCAGGCCAGGAAATCGGCTGTTTCTCGAACTTCCTCTTGGTACTTATTATAAATAATTCAGTTCTTTGGCGGAGCGGCTCCCCGTCCGAAGCCGCCCATGCCGCCGCCGAGTTCACGCTTCAACTTCATCTCATCGCCGGAAAGCGTTCCCGTCCAGGATACGTTAAAATCCTGGCCGTTCATCGGGCGCACATAGCTGAAGGAAATCTTGTCTCCTTCTATTTTGCCGTCCTTGAACTCGATCACTCCCGGCATTTGAGTATTTTCGAATGTTCCGGACAATTTGGCACCGTCGACCTTAAGATCCAGCTTTATTTCGTTATCGCCGTCTTTTGCGACCCATTTCCCCGCGGCTCCTTTCGACGGTGTGCCGCTTTTTACCCTCATGGCGGTAAATTCGGCGTTGGCGCCACCGCCCATTGCTCCCCGGCCGCCCATCATGCCGCGACCCTGGCCGGCCATGCCCATACCCATGCCCCCTCCTGCCGAGGAACCATCGTATTCCCCAATCGAGGGCGGAGGTGTAACCGATCCTTCGGGCTTGAAGATCATCTGAGCGAACAGGTACAGATTGTTGTTCCATACCGGGACTTCGTGCCCTCCCGTGTCGACGTACCAGACATGGTCGATCTTGGCCTCATCCAATCCCAGGTGCAGGTTCCAGCTTCCCGTGATCAGGTTGTCCTTGTCTCCGCAGCCGATCCACAGCAGACTCAGCTTGTCCTTGGCCTGCTGGATCTTCGGGATGAGTACATTGGGTTGCTGAAGGTTGGGTGCGGAGGAGAAACCGCCGACCCAGGCGAATTTGTCGATGTTGTTGATGCCGAAATTGAGGCCCTGTCCGCCGCCCATGGATAGACCCGTAATGGCGCGGTGGTCCCTGTCCGCCTTCACCGAATAGTGCGATTCAATGTAGGGCATCAAATCGTTCAGCAAATCCGGCTCGAAGTCGGCGTAGTAATTGAAATCCGACATGAAATTTGACGACGGAGGTTCGGCCGTGGCGCGCCCGTTGGGCATGACGATGATCATGGGCACGGCTTTGTTGTCGGCGATGAGGTTGTCGAGCACCTTGTCGGCCGCGCAGAGCGTCGACCAGTGCGTCTCGTTGCCGCCAATGCCGTGCATCAGATACATAACGGGGTATTTCTTATTGGAATCGTAGCCGGGAGGCAGGTAGACGACGGCTTTGCGATCCACGCCGATGCTCTTGGAGTTGTACGTTATGGTCTCCAGCTTGCCTTTCGGGATGTCCGGCCGAACTTGAATAAAGTCCTCCGGCGCATGATTGGGCAATTCCAGGACCGCACCCGCTGTCGCCGAAGGCTGGGCTGCTGCGAGCGGTGCGAAAGCAACTGTAATTTGGGTCAGGCCGATTATGATGCCCAGCGCCACTACAGATATTCCGATTTTTACAAAATTGATATTTTTAAATCTCATGAGTCGTTATCCTCCCCAAAATCCTTATGTCGCACCATAACTTTGCAGTTCCGCCTGTCTGCTTGACCTATACGCCGTCAGCCGCCATGCTGAAAAGCAGTCTCTTTTACAATCTATGATTTGCATCCTGCCGGATTCTATTCATGCACTATACTTGAGATACGTATACGAACATTATTGTTTCACACTAAGAGGCATTTTACAATTTTGATGTTGGTCGTGACTCATCTTATAATTATACACTTGTATTAATCGTGAATAACGGTTTTATAATATGAAAGAAATCGGCCATCAAGAAATAATTGGCAGAATTCGCCGGATTAAAAATTCTGTTGAAACTCATGCAATTTGAAGTTCTTTCACTGAGAGAATTAGAATGAGATTTGGTTCGTTGCATGCGATAACATGCGATTCTTTAGTAGTGTTGTAGACGATTCATATTCTGTGTGAATTGATACGTTCTTCAGCGCGATGAATGGCAGGTATTCATTAATAGGGCGGTCTGTTTACAATGAAAAAATATTCATCAAAGACGCATCACAAAAATTCAGCAAGACCCAAAATCCGCGTTATAAAAGAAAACTCAAAGGACAAGCTTATTCGATCTGCGGAGGAATTATTTTCTACTAAAAGATACCGGGAAGTTTCCGTTCGTGATATAGCGGCACATGCCGGGGTAAATTTTGGACTTGTTTCGTATTACTTTGGCGGGAAACAGGCGCTGTTCGACGAGGTATTTCATTCTCATGTAGCTCCACTCGTCGAAGAAGGAATAAAATTGTTGAAGGTTGTCACCCATAACGGCCGTATTTCTTCCGTGGAAGAAATTTTAAGAGCATGGATCCTTCCGTGTCTACGGCAGGGTGACCCCCAAAAAGGCAGAATTCTTCATCTCCGCCTCATCGCTAATTTGTCCCATGAACGATGGGAATATACTAAAAAAGTATCCAATTATATGAAGCATTCGCATAACGCATTTATTGAAGCTCTGCATTCCTGCCTGCCACATCTTTCAAAACAAACATTGATATGGCGTCTCCATTTTGTTATGGGTGCACTATTTTTTGGTATTAGACAACCGGCTTTTTTGATGGCTTTATCGAGAGG
>JARRLM010000148.1:0-7558 GCA_037386985.1 Acidobacteriota bacterium
GTTGAACGTGACGGCACTTGACGAAGCGGATGGAAAGCTCCCGGGATGGGTGTCGGATTTGGCCTTGAAGGTAATGCCGCTGCCTGCCAGTCCTCTGGAAAGTTCGTTGACATCCTGTTGCAGATCATAACTGTTGGTAGAGTCATTGAATTTTTCCAGACGCCACTGATTGTTGTCGAGATCAAACGATACCCGGTAGCGGTTCATGAGTGATGCCGCTTTCACCCTTGCATTGTTCAATGTGGACGATATGTTTCGAGTTTCGGCAAGCAACTGCATGTCCCGCATGGCATTCGATAGTGTCGGAACGGCAAAAGCCGACAGGATAGCGGCCATCGCGAACACTATAAGGATCTCGACCAATGAAAAACCCGGATCTCCCGGTCTTCTTGCATTATGTTTCATCATGAGAAAAACCTCACCCATTGTCATATCGGCAGGAGATCCTTTATGGATTAAGCCTAATTTTATAAAAAATGCCTTTTCGAAAAACGGTAGAGGGGCGTGAAAATCGCTCTTGCGTATAGTCATACGGTTTTAACGTTCAACGTGTTAACGTGTAACGTGCAACGGCGCTTCAAGTTATGATATGAATATCATCTTAAAAGTGAGGCCCTTGTGAACGATTCGAGAAATGGCGTAGAAATGATGGACCGCCCGGAAGTTCTCGCAAGACTGTTGTTTCCTCACGCAAGATCGGCTCCCGACCTGCCGGATGCGATGAATTTTTTCATAGAGGTGGCTGATGGCGTCAAGGTCGGATGCCGTTTCTTTATTGCCGGAAAGGATGAGCCGAATATCCTCTTCTATCACGGAAACGGTGAAACGGCGGCAGATTACGATTACGTAGCACCCTTCTACCGGGAAAATGGCCTGAATCTTTTTGTTGCGGAGTACCGGGGATACGGAATGAGTGGAGGTAATCCCACATGCAGCGGCATTCTCGCGGACACGGATCCCATCTTTAAGGGTTTTCTTGACCTCATGGACAAAATGGGCCATTCGGGTGATCACTATGTTATGGGTCGATCCCTGGGGAGCGCCCCCGCTATAGAAACGGCATACCGCTACCGGTCTCTATTCAAGGGTTTGATTGTAGAGAGCGGATTTGCGTCTGTCGAGAGGCAGCTCGAACGGATCGGTGTATCCCGCCTGTTTGAAGACGTAAAAGATCCGATAGGGTTCGGTAACGACAGGAAAATTGAAAAAATCCAAATCCCTACACTTATAATCCACGGAGAAGCGGACCGGATTATCCCGGTAGAGGAAGGGAAGACTCTCTACTCGCTTTCCGGGGCGCAGGTGAAAGAGGCGTTTTTTATACCGAATGCCGGACACAACGATCTTCTGGAACGGGATCTGAAAGGGTATATGCAACGCCTCAAGCGGTTTATTTACGAGAATCGAGGAGGGGGACAAGAGGGATGACGACAACTCCTGTGCTTGAAATATTCTCTGATTATGTCTGACCCTGGTGCTATTTCATTACCGGGCGTATTGAAAAACTTACCAGGGAGTATGAAATTTCGGTTCGATGGCGGGCTTTTCCGCTCCATCCGGAAACGACGGAAGAGGGTGTGACGCTCGAACAGCTTTTTTCCGGTCGCCCTGTCGATATTCAGGGGACGAAGGAGAGGCTCCGCCGGACGGCGGCGGAGTTGGGCTTGCCTTTCGGAGAGAGCGATCGAATTTATAATACCCGCCTGGCCCAGGAAATGGCTCTTTGGGCTGAATCGAAGGGCAGGGCAGAACCGTTTCACATGGCCGTTTTCAAGGCATATTTCGTGGACGGAAAAAATATCGGGAATATTCCGATTCTGGTGGAACTGGCCGCCTCTGCGGATCTTCCTGCGGACGAGGCTGAGAAGGTGTTGGTTACCGGATCATTTAAAGCAGCCGTGGATGGTGACTGGGCGATTTCAAGAGCTTTGCGGATTACGGCCGTTCCCACCTTTATAATGAGGCAGGACAGGCTGGTCGGCGCCCAGCCCTACGAAGCTCTCCAGAACCTGATGAACTCAAATGGAATTAACTTAAAGCATCACTAAACGTGTGAACTAAAAACGTGTGAATGTGCGAACGTAAAAACGTGCGAACGGGGGCTGATTGTATTCTTAATCTGGTGATCGAATTCGATTGGCGGGTGTAGCGGATGCCATGATTTCTCGTTCGCACGTTCATACGTTCGCACGTTTATACGATTATATGTTCCCACGTTTAATGGTTTTATGATGAAGGAGGTGGAGATGGCCGATTCCAAGTACGGCAAATACATTGTAACGGAAGACCTGATGCCCCCGGAACCGGAGGAAGCCATCAAGGCGATGGAGGATCAGGCAAAAGAGGGGAAGATACTGGATCGGACCCTGCTGCTTGGGATTATGGATTCCATTGTGCCCGGATGCTCCATTTTTTCCGGTTGCGAAATACTGTGGGGACTTCCCGGCGGTAAGCCGGTCAGTATAGAAATTGAGCACAGCCATGATTTCGACGAGGTCATCGGTTTTGCCGGCACGAACCGGAATTATCCCCGCGAGTTGTGCGGAGAAATAGAATTCCCTTTCGGGAACGAGACGCATATCTTAACCAAAACATGCCTGATCTTTGTTCCCAGGGGAGTCTCCCATTGTCCCGTCACTTTCAATCGGATCGATACCCCGATATTCATGTTCGAGGCGGCCAACAATGCGACCTACGAAAAAATGCTCGGGCAAAAAAACCGTTAAACGTAAGAACGTATAAAGGTACGAATGAAGGTTGATGGTGTCCGGCGTCTGGAGTCGGAATCGGATTGTTGATGTAGTAGCTGCTCTGATTTAACGTATGAACGTATGAACGAGAAATCATGGCAACCGCTACATCTATTAAACGATTTCGATCACCGGAGTAAGAAGACAATCAGATTTCGTTCGTACGTTCACACGTTCATACGTTTTTATCCGCTAAACGGTTTCGATCACCGGAGTAAGAGGACAATCCGATTTCGTTCGCCGTTTATACGTTCCCATGTTTTCGCATTCCTTCGTGCATAATAACATCCAAATATACTGCTATATTTTCGTCTTGCATATAGGTCAAATACGACGTATATTACCTACATGCAAGACAGAATTCTACGTCATAGAATTGCCAAATCCGGGAAAAACATACTATTGCTCGGGCCGCGTCAGGTCGGTAAGTCAACTCTTTGCCGTGAACTCTCGCCAAATCGTATCATCGATTTGTCCGATGAGCAGGTGTATCTCTCCTTCGCGAAAGATGCCGGTCTGTTAAAAAAAGAACTGAGCGCGATGGACTCCTCGGGATTGGTCGTAATCGATGAGATTCAGCGCTTGCCTTCTCTTCTGAATACAATCCAGTCTGTCATCGATGATCCGTCCAATGCATTCCGATTCATTCTTACAGGATCGAGTGCGCGTAAATTAAAACGGGGCGGTGCGAATCTATTGCCGGGTAGAATCATTCTGGAACATATGGATCCTTTCACCTATGCTGAAATTAAAAATGCTTTTAATCTCGATCGCGCGATGCAGATCGGAATGCTTCCGGGGATATACTTAGATGAAGAAGACTCTGTCAGCATACTGGATTCCTACGTTGAGGTGTACCTCAGGGAAGAGATTCGGGCTGAAGCACTGGTCCGCAATCTCGGGGATTATGCACGTTTTTTGGATATGACGGCTATACTGAGCGGGCAGTGGCTGAATTATTCAAAGATCAGCTCGGAAACCGAAATACCGAAAGAGACAATCCGCAGATACACAAAACTTCTTGAAGACACGCTTCTGATATTCCGCCTGCCTGCTTTTACTCCTCGCAGAAAAATCAGCCGCAGGATCTCGCAGCGGGATAAATTCCTGTACTTTGACATAGGCGTCCGCAATGCAATTCTTGGAATTCATAGACGGCCCATCACTCTCGATCAGAGAGGGCCCACTTTCGAGCAATGGCTGACATTGCAGATTATTTATTTGAATCGTTTATTGCGTAAAGATTGGAGGCTTTCGAGCTATCGTACCGAACGGGGAGCAGAGGTGGATCTGGTAATTGAGCGCGAAGACGACATCCTTGGCTTGGAAATCAAATCAGGTCGCAATATATCTCACGCTGACTGTCGCGGTCTGTTTTCGCTGGGCGAGACTGTCGGTGGATACAAACCTGTCGGAATGTGGATTATTTACACAGGCAACCGAAGGCAGATACTGGAAAATGGGGTTCATGTTTTGCCTTATGAAGATGCCTTGAAGGAGCTTGGGAATTCATAACAAATCGTAAGAACGTGTAAACGTATTAACGTATGGAAGTATGAACGTGCGAACCAAGGCTGATGGTGTCCAGCTTCGGAATCGTATTGCCGATGTAATGGTTGTACTGATTTAACGTGTGAACGTAATAACGTATGAATGTGAGAACGAAAAATCATGGCAACCGCTATCTGTTCTAAACGATTTCGATCACCGGAGTAAGAGGACAATCAGATTTCGTTCGCACGTTTGCACGTTCACACGTTCATACGTTCACTCGTTCACACGTTTTCAATTATTTTGTAATAACAAAGAATCGTTTCCTCCAATATAATGGTAGGCGATACAGAGGGAGCTGCAGCACGCATGGATGCTTTAAAAATCCGCATTGACGATGTTGAAGTCGCGGGGCGGAAAGGTACAACCGTCCTTGAAGCGGCTGAAACTGCCGGGATCCATATTCCTACCCTCTGCCACCATCGGAGCCTGCTGCCCAACGGATCCTGCCGCGTCTGTGTCGTCGAAATCGAAGGGTCGAATCGATTGATTGGATCCTGCCACACTCCGGTCGAGAACGGCATGGTCATCCGTACCCGTTCCCAGAAAGTAATGGAAGCGCGAAAAGCAACGGTTGAACTCCTGCTGGCGGGACATACCGGACCCTGCGTCAACGATGGGAAAGCGGCACAGTGCGATCTGCACGTTATCGCCTCTGACATAGAAGTCGGCCCTCCCCGCTTCAGGATAAGAAGGCCCCGCTATTATGCGCCCGAGGACTCCAATCCTTATATCAGGCGGGATATGTCCAAGTGCATACTCTGCTCACGTTGCATCAGCGTCTGCAATGATCTGGCGAAGAAGCAGGTTTTCAGTGCCGCATACAGGGGATTCCGCTCCAAAGTGATTGTGGATTTCGACACGCCTCTGGATAAAGAGATTTGCCGGGATTGCCTGCTCTGCATCGAATATTGTCCGACTACCGCCCTCACGAGACCGGGGCAGACGGGTATCGGGGAAAAGGGAGAAACATCTGAATCTCTTGCACCCAAACCGAAAATCCCCAACAGACCGCGCGGAACCCTTCTTCCGGCCTTGAAGCAGGCGCAGGAAAACTTCAACTGCGTATCCCGGGATTTCATGACGGACACGGCCCTATCGATGAATCTTTCCCTCAGTGATGTCTACGGGGTGTCCACATTTTACTCTTTCCTTTCAACCCGGCCGACCGGAGCCAATGTCATCCGGGTGTGTAAAAGCCTTCCCTGCTACCTGAAAAACTCCCCGGCAATTCTCGAAAGCATTGAGCATGTGCTCGGCATCAAGCCGGGAGAAACAACACAGGACGGCTCGTTTTCCCTGGAGCTGGCCAATTGCATCGGCGCGTGCGACCGGGCTCCGGCTATGCTCGTAAACAACGATGTCCACGGCAACCTGACTCCAAGGAAAATATCAAAAATACTGAAATCCTATAAAGCCGGAGGAAAACGGTAGTGCAGAACCGGGTTGTTTTAAGGAACTGCGGGCGCATCAATCCACGGAATATAAATTCCTATATGAAAGCAGGCGGGTTCGCGGCTTTGAAAAAAGGTCGAGGCGGCGCGGGTTTCCCGTGCGGGCTTAAATGGGAAATGGCCGGGAAGAATTCGGAGTCCGAAAAATACATCATCTGCAATGCGGATGAAGGCGAAGTCGGCACGTTTAAAGACAGGCATATCCTGCAGCACGATCCCTTCACTCTGATCGAAGCGCTCTTGATCTCCGGCTACGCGATCGGAGCTCAGAAAGCCTTCATCTATCTTCGCGCCGAATACGGTTTCCTGTCTCCTCTGATATTGAACGCCGTCAGCCAGGCAGAAGAAAAGGGCTTCCTGGAAGGTATGGCGATCGAGCTTCGCGAAGGAGCCGGGGCGTACATTTGCGGCGAGGAGTCCGCCCTGATCAATTCTATTGAGGGGCTGCGGGGCGAAGCCCGATGCAAGCCCCCGTTCCCGGTGGAAAGCGGGCTCTGGGGGAAGCCTACCATAGTCAACAATGTTGAGACCTTGATGAACATACCCCCGATCATTCTGAACGGCAGCGGGTGGTTCAAGGGGATGGGTACGGACAAGAGCAAGGGAACAAAGGTATTTTCCGTCAGCGGAGATGTCGATGCTCCGGGCGTCTATGAGCTTGAACTCGGCAGCCGTCTGTCTGAACTGGTTGTGGACCTTGCTGCCGCCCAAAATATCAAGATGGTTCAGGTGGGAGGCGCCACGGGCAGAATAGTGCCCGCATCCATGCTCGACACGCCGCTGTCCTATGAAAGCGTTCTGGGTTCGGGCGCTGTAACGGTGTTCGACGAGAGCCGGGATGTCATCGATATCATGCTGCGGAATACGGAATTCCTTGCCGACGAATCCTGTGGGAAATGCACGCCATGCCGTGACGGCACGGAGGCCATGCGTGATATCCTCGAACGCCTGGCCAACGGGGACGGTGAGAGGAACGACATACAGGCGCTGGAGGACCTGGGTCAGGTAATGACAGTGTCCGCCCTGTGCGGTCTTGGCCAGACCGCCCCCGTACCCGTATGCGACACATTGAAATATTTCAGGAAAGATTACGAGAACCGTATCGAGCAGTCTGTCATGCTCAGAGGCCTCCGCGGCCTGTAGGGGCGAACCTTGTGTTCGCCCTTTGTTCCGATTGACAATTGTTGAGGGAACGAACTTTATGTTCGCCCTTTTCCCTGACATGAGGAGAGGTTCCATTGACGGAAAAATCCGACGAAGAGGCGAAATATTCCTGTCCCTATTGTTCGACCGTCTTCAGTAACTTTGAGGATGTGAAATCTCATATCTTGAACCAGCATACATCCGAGCCTCTGCCCGATCCCGAAGGCACTATTCACATCACCGTCAACGGGCTGAAATACAAGATGCAGGTGGAGCCGGAATGGTCGCTGCATTATCTGATCCATGACCGGCTCGGTCTGACCGGGACGAAGCTGATGTGCGACCATGGCGCCTGCGGCTCCTGTACGGTTATTCTGAACGGAAAAGCCGTTCTTTCGTGCATGATCCTGGCCATAGAATGCGACGGGAAGAAGGTAGAGACGGTCGAAGGAATTGCGGCGGCCAATCATCCCTTGATTGAGGAATATGTCAAGCACCACTGCATGCAGTGCGGTTATTGTACGCCCGGGTTTGTTGTTACGGCGAAGGCCCTTCTGGATGTGAATCCCGATCCTGCTGAAGGAGAAATCCGTGAAGCCCTGGGCGGCAATCTTTGCAGATGCGGCACCTATCCACAGCATCCGAAAGCCATCATAGCCG
>JARRLM010000149.1:0-5295 GCA_037386985.1 Acidobacteriota bacterium
GCCGCCGGGCCCCTTCAGCATGCCGGACCAGCTGCCGGTCAACATTTTCTTGTCTGCCGTTGACAAGCCGGTCCTGACAGAAGACGAGGAACTTAACGGCTTTCTTCCTCCTATAGAAGAATCGTCGGAACGCTTAAGAGTAATTTTCTGGCCGTTCTGATTCACAACAACACCGGTTGCTTTGTTCGATTTATCGAGAATGAATTCCATCTGAATATTTCCCGTTTTCAGGAAGAACAGGTTTTCTGAAGACGGAAAGAGCGGGATACTGATTTCGGCCACTCCCGATTCCGGAGGCCGCTTTCCCTGCATTCGCATCTTCTTGATCTGATTGGCATCCCAGCGCTGTTCGTATATAAATACCAGCCGATCCTCTTCAAGCGCGATTGTGGTTACGGGAGCCCGTCCCTGAGGATCTTCATAAACACCCACGTATCGCGCCAGCAGGTCCGGGGCAACGGTGGCCTCCTGCAGGTCGGATGCCAGCTGGACATTTTCGCCGTGCGCTAACTGATTCAGCATCCCGGCTATTGGGTCCGTGGCCGCTGGATTCATATTGGCCAAAACCGCCAGTGTTATATCAGTCTCTGGAAAATACGTCAGTCTGCTTGCAAAACCGTTAATTTCCCCGGAATGGGTTATTGTCTTGCGTCCCAACGCCTCGAATACCTGCAAGCCGAAGGCATAACCTTCTTTAAAGGGTGTGGTCATCTTTCCAAGCGATTCCGCCGACAGAAGCTTTCCGCCAAACAAGCCCCGGTACCACCGATACAGATCGCCCGTGGTCGAATACAAGCCGCCCGCGCTATACGGCACGCTCATGTCGATAAAACCGGCATGATATATCTCGCCGCCCGTGATATTTGTATACCCTTCAGCGCGATGCGGGATCACTAAAGGGTTACGATCCAGACCGGTATCGTTCATCTCCAGCGGCGCAAAAATATTCTGCTTCAGAAACTGCTCATAGCTCTGTCCGCTGATCTTCTCAATCAGGTAAGCGAGCAGCTGGTAGCCCGAGTTTTTGTAGTCATATTTATCACCAGGGTGGAATCTGAGAGGCATGTCGCGAAAACTCAGCACGGTTTTTTCCACCGTGGTCTCTTCGTTCAGTGGCACCTGAAAGTTTGGAAGGCCGGCGGTGTGAGTCAGCAGGTGAAACAGAGTAATCTTTTCCCAGGCTTCCGGAGCGTCGGGCATGTATTTCTTCACCGGATCGTCCACACTTAATTTGCCCTGTTCCTCCAGCAGCAGGATTGCGGCGGCTGTGAACTGCTTTGTCAGCGATCCTATCCGGAACCGCGTCAGGGTTGTATTGGGTATGTCCCATTCCAGGTTCGCCGAACCGTAACTTTTATGAAACAGGATCTCATCGCCACGGGCCACCAGCACGGATCCCATGAACAACCCTCCCAATGCGAATTGCCGGACAACATCGTCCATGCGATCGGCGTTTATGTCCTTCTCCTGCACCTGAGCCTTACAAGTGTTGGCTGCCGCCAGCAGCAAGATCAAAAAAAGCTGTCCCATCACGTGAGTTCTTTTTAACCAGGTCTCCTTCATAATTGAAACTTCCTCCATCATTGAAACTCTCCAAAGCGGTTGGGAACTCTCTTGCTCCCCTTTCGCTTCTACAATACTAAAAACAGGCCCCCTTCTCGAATCAAGCAGGGGGATTAAAAATTACTCTTCCCGTAGCGTGACCAGCGGATCAAGCCGGGTGGCGCGTCTGGCCGGGAGAAATGCAGCAACAAGTACAACCGCCGCCAGACCCAGAACCGCAGCGATGATCATTGTCGGGTCCGTGGGCTTCAGCCTGAACAACAGAGCCGAAATCCAACTTCCCAGAATGCGGGATACCATGATGACTGCGGCTATGCCAACGATGATTCCGATACCAAGAACCATCAACGTCTCACGCATGACCAGCCAGACAACCCGGGCTCTTCCGGAGCCCAGAGCCAGACGAATTCCGATTTCACCGGTGCGTTGCAGAACGCTAAACGCCATCAAGCCGTAGAGACCTATGCTTGTCAGTAGAAGCGCGACGATTCCGTATACGCCCGACAGCAGCGCAAGCAGTCGTTCCTGTACCTGCGCCCCGGCCAGCTCCTCGCTGAGCGTGTGAATTTCAAACATCGGCATCCGGGGATCGACTGACGCCAATGCTTCCCGTATCACCGGACGCATATCGCGGGTGTTCTCATCGGTTTGAACAAACAGGACCATTTGTCCACGTCCGGTCGGCGCATGCATAAAGGGCATGTAGATCACGGGTCGTGTTTCACCCCGGGGATTTGTATACCGCGAATCTCCGACGACCCCGGCGATCACGACAGGCCTTTCAGAGTCCTGCATCCTGATAGTGACACACGTCTGTCCAACTGGATTCCCGGCAGGGAACATCTCCCGGACAAACACTTCATTGACGACACATACCGGAGGTGAGTGCGGGTCAAGATCGCGCAAATTGAAGTCACGGCCGCGGACCAGGGGCATTCCAACAGCTGCGAAGTAATCGGGGTAGGCCATAAGCATTGGAACTGGGATCGTATCTCCGGTTGCAGTTGTGAGCCGGAATCCTGCACCGGCAGTCGGCTTACCCGGAGTACTGTTGGCCATCGTTGCTCTTCTGACTCCGGGAATCTGCTTCATTCGCTCAATCATCCGGCCGTATATACGGTCCAGGCGCTCGGTAGTTCCCGGAAGGTTTCGCTGGTCGCTGCCTTGCGGTTCCACTCGCGCAGTCAGGACACTGTCGGGAGAGATTCCGGAATTCCTGTTGTTCAGGTTCTGTAAACTGCGAATAAAAAGCCCCGCTCCAACCAGCAACAGGAGCGACAGAGCTATCTGCACACCGGCAAGGACGCGTCCAGGTTGGAGATGCCTGAAGTTTGCCCTTGATCCGACCCCCATATTCTTGAGCGTGGGTATCACCCCGGCTTTGGAGGCGCCTATTGCAGGCGCTAATCCGAACAGAATGCCGGTCAGAACGGAAACTGCAGCTGTGAACATAAGGATGTGAGGATTCGGATCGAGGTCGAGCATCAGCGGTGTCCGGCCGACGGACACGAAGACAACCAGAAGTTCCGTTATCCAGCGCGCAAGGATTATGCCGCAGACACCTGCAAAGGAAGCGAGGAGCACACTCTCGACGATGAGTTGCCGGATGAGGCGTCTGCGTCCTGCGCCCAAGGCAAGTCGCATGGCAAACTCGGGACGTCGCGTCGCTGCACGTGCCAGGAGCAAGTTTGCAGCGTTGGTGCATGCGATCAACAGCATGATGCCAACCATGCCGAACAATGCCATCAGCGGTGTCGAGAACTGCATCCGAATCTCAGACAATTCATTGACCGGGTTCAACACAAACCGAAGATCTTCGGGTGGAGGACCGCCCTTAAATTCAAGTGCCGCAAGCATCATCATGGTTATCCGGGCGGATACCCGATCGGGTGTCGCTCCCTCGTCAGCACGGCCGATAACGCGCACCCAGTCCAATCTGTTTATCGGATTGTCGATCAGGTTTTCATAGGTGGACATTACAGTGGGTTGCATCATGATAGGAAGAAACACCGCCGGAGCCGTGCCGCGATCGACTCCCGAGAATTCCGGCGGCGTAACGCCGATAATAGTGAATGGCATCGCTGAAAAGCGGATAGTATGACCGATCACCGAAGGATCACCGGCAAAACGGCTGTTCCAGTAGTCGTGACTGAGCATCACGACGGGATGGCTGTTCGGCTTCCGATCGTCCTCGGTCCCGATCGCGCGGCCGATGAGGGGCTTTACGCCCAGCAATGAAAAATAATTACCGGTCACGAGTTGTCCCTGAATGGCGGGCTCCGATGAACCATCGATGCTCGCATTCAATGGCGTCGTAGCGTATCCCGCCAACTCGATTTCCGGAATATTCTCAAGGAGCATTCGGTAATTGCGATACGATACTCCGCTTGTCAATGTCGTACCGTTCCTGCGAATGCCCAGTCTCATCAATGTTTCGGGATTCTCAACCGGCAGCATTCGCCACATCACAGCGTCCATAAGAGTGAAGATCGCAGTGTTGGCTCCTATCCCGATCGCCAGAGTGAGCACAACCGTGATCGTAAAAACTGGATTTCTGCGGAATCCGCGCAGAGCGAAACGGGCATCCTTCAACAAAGATTCCACGAAACCGATGCCCCACGACTGACGCGTCCGTTCTTTATCCTGTGTGACGCCACCGAAATCGATCCGCGCGCGGCGCGCGGCAGCGTCATGGGCCATCCCGGCTTGTACATATTTTGCCGTCTGGTTTTCAAGATGAAACTGCAGTTCTTCTTCCAGTTCATCCTCGGCGCGTCCGCGCCATAACAGCATCCGGATTCGATAGATAAGATCGTGGAACATTATACGTCGTGTCTTTTATGCCATGTCCAGAACACGGCCCACAGCGGTGGAGAGCTTGAGCCAGGCATCGGTCTCATCGATGAGCTGTTTTCGCCCGCTGCGGGTCAGTTCGTAATACTTGGCTCGACGGTTGTTGCCGGAAACTCCCCACTTGGCCTTGATCCAGCCTTTGCGTTCCAGCCGATGCAAAGCGGGATAGAGAGATCCCTGCTGAATCTGCAGGATATCGCTGGAGACCTGCTGGATTCGTTCGGATATAGCCCACCCATGCAGGTGTTCCAGTTTCAATGCTCTTAGAATTAATAGATCGAGTGTTCCCTGTGGAAGATTCATTCTGGATAGCGTCATTGGGTCCCCTTTCGCTTCTACAGGATAAAATACACCACACTCTTGTAGAAGTCAAAGGGGAAATTGTGCATGAGGCATCATCCCGGCTGTGTTCGATATTTCTCTTTATGAAAAACCGCGGGTTAGAACTTCTGAACCGATTTAATTGCGAGAATTTCACTTCTGACATTAGCGTTATCCGCATATAATGACCCTCAAGCTCCATCGTGTTTTATCAGACAGTATTCCAATCAGTCTTCCGGAGTGATTGACGTCCATGAGCAGGGAGTCGCTAACCAGTTGCCAGATTACGGGTGAGAGAGTTAAGGGTGGAATGGAAAAGGTTTATCAGGTAACGGATACTAAACCGGGTCGGGAGTTTACCAAAGATTGTTCCAGCCGGCGGCTGTTCAGGACAAGTATTCAATCCGTTGTAGGATCATGTCCACAATCGCGGCCTTTTTTCATGTTTAGACACGACAACGAACACATTGCTCCTGTTTAGATTCAGGAGCTTTCTTTGTATTAAGAGGAATACAAATGACAGGCGGATATACGGGGAAAATATTAAGGGTAAATTTG
>JARRLM010000150.1:0-7715 GCA_037386985.1 Acidobacteriota bacterium
TGAAATTGGTCTTCAAAGTTCTGCATCAGTTTGGATTCCAGGTCTTTTTTCTCCAGTTTCGAGATGTCGTCATACAGAGAATCGATCTCTTTTTCGGAAGTGGTTGCCCTGAAATATTGACCCCCGGCATTGACTGCAATTTTTGCCAGGGATCTTTCGTCAAGGCTGCTGACGACAACCTGTCCATCCGGGTCCTTCCTGTATTCTACAATATTTCCATCACGGTCCCGAATCGGGATGGGTTTCCCCCCGGGAGTGCCGATTCCAATGGCGTATATAATAACGCCTGCTTCTTTTGCTTCTTTCAACGCCCTGTCTACCTGTCCTTCCAGGTCCTCACCATCCGTGAATAAAACCAGTACCTTGTATTTCTTTTCTTTGGCTATGAAGGCCTTCGTCGCGGTTTCGATTGCGGCGGCCAGTGACGTTCCGGGTTCGTCTATCATGCCCGTGTAGGCGATATCCAGAAAAAGATTGGATGCCCCGTAATCCAGGGTCAAAGGGCATTGAACGATTGCGGCACCCGAGAAGCCGATCAATCCGATGCGGTCTCCCTCGGATCTCTGTATCAACTTTCGAATTTCACTTTTGGCTTTTTCGAACCGGTTCGGCGCTATATCTTCCGTGTTCATGCTGTAGGACACGTCCAGAGCTGCGATGATGTCGACTCCCTGCCGGCGAACCGTTTCCAGGCGGGAACCCCATTGAGGACGGGCTAACGCCAGGACGCCGAAGGTAAAAAAACCTATCAGGCACAAGGCTCGCAGTTTTGCCTTTCCGCGGCTGAATTCTTCGGTGAGCTTGGGCAGAAGGGAAGAGCCGATCGCTTTCTTCAGCCGGTTCCGGCGATAGGACAGCGACCAGTACAAGAATATGCCGAGTGCCGGCAGGCCCCACAGAAGATTCAGGTATTCAGATCTGGCAAAAAACATAACCTGCCTCAAACCTCAAACTCTTTTTCACCCCTTCCGGGGGCTTACGCCCCCGGCTAATGTTCTTAACGCCCCTCCAGGGCGTGGCATCCTTTGCTTCAAACTTCAAACTCAGAACTTAGAACTCTATTACGGTATTTTGGCGAACCTTGTATATGCAAGCAGCGTGCTGAGAAAAATCAACATCATTGCAGGCATTAGAAAGTCGTCGTAGCGCTCGTTATAGTGTGTATATGTTTTAACCTCGATTTCTGTTTTTTCCAGACTGCCGATATCCTCAAAGATCTTCTCGAGTGACGGCCTGTCTGTGGCGCGATAATAAATCCCATGAGTAGTCTCGGCGATCTTTTTCAGGGATGCTTCGTCGATTTCAACCTTCATGTTGGTGTAGACCCGTCCATAAACCGGATGGTCTACCGGCACTCTTGCGGTGCCTGTTGATCCCACACCGATGGTGTATATTTTTATTCCCAGAGTTCTTGCGATTTCCGCAGCGTCGATCGGTTGAATCTCGCCGCGGTTATTGATCCCGTCAGTCAGGAGGATAACCACTCTTGATTTTGCCTTGCTCTCCCGCAGGCGGTTCAGGCATGTTGCCAGAGCGTTGCCTATAGCGGTTCCGTCTTCTATGGCGCCCAACTCCGCGTTGTTCAGTACATTCAACAAAACGCCGTAATCGAGCGTTAAGGGGCAGCGCGAGTATGCCTTTGCAGCAAAGACGACCAACCCGACACGGTCATGCTTCAGCTCTTCAATGAAGCGGCCCGCAACCAGTTTGGCGACATGGAAACGGTTTTGGGGCTTGAAATCTTCAGCAGCCATACTGCTCGATGCATCGAGAGCCATGACTATATCAATGCCTTCCGTGAGAACCTCTTCCGACTCCGTTCCTTTTTGCGGCCTTGCCAGCGCAATGATTGCCAGACCCAGCGAGAGCATGCTTATGCCGAACAGAATGTGACGGGCATACAGGGTCCAGGAAGAGCGTATGCCTTCCAGAACAAGGTTGGAGGAGAATCGAAGGCTGCCCTGTCCTTGACGGATGCGCCGTATATAGCGCCATATCAGCAGGGGAATAAGCGCCAGTAACAGGAGATACCAGGGATCCGCCAGTTGAAACATTTCTTGTCTAATTCCTTCAAACTTCCGGCTGCTGACCGGCAACAACAAATTCCCGTGCCTGTGCCAGGATACGGAAGGCGGTTTCTACCGCATTTTCGTTCTCTGTTTTGGATGGAATATACTTGGCAAACTTCACCACATCACATTGGAGCAGGAAGGGCTCGATTGCGTTCAGGTTATCCTGCTTCAGTCCGGAATTCCGGCCCAGGGAGTCCATGATTTCTCCTGTTGTCCGCTCCACTGTGTGAATTTCATAAGCCCTTTCCAGGATTCTTTTTACGATTTCCGAGAGCAGAATATAAAACTTTTTTGTATAGCCGTTTCCAGGCAGATTCCGGGCAACCAGACTCCGTAAATCCGATTCGGCTAGATCGAAGGCATCCTGGGCGGGAATTGAGGGCATCGAAACGGGACGATTCCGATATTTTCTCCATAGGAACCAGGCTGCGGCGACAAGGATGCAAAGGGAGACAATAATCGCCGTCCAGAATAACCACCGGAACTTCTCCGGAATGTCCGCCTGTTTTTTCAAACCCCTTAGAACATGGTCGTCTTCCTGGAGGACGCTCCGTATCTCAATGTCAACGGAAGGACTCCGGATCTCGGTTTTTGCCCCGTCCTTGTCCGTTATAAAAACCGGGATTCCGGGGAAGGTAAAGGACCCTGTTTTATAGATCGCGGCTATGATCTGTGCCTGGTGATGGTAGGATGATGTTTCCGGTAATTCGTTTGCCCGATCCAATTGCTCCGACTTATGCGTATCTGCAACGTCGGGACCGGGAAAGAATTCGAGAATGGAAAAATCGTCTATCTGTTGCTCCGGTTCCGGAATTTCAACCCTGCAGCCTTGAGGTGTTGTGATATCCAGCTCGATCCTGATTCGGTCCCCGACCGCAGCGGTTCGAGGGAGCGCTGTTGCTTTGATTTCAACACCTGCAGGGAAGGGCTGCTGCACAGAAGCTCCGGAGCGGACTGATACGAACAGAAAGAAATTTAAAAATATGAATGCGGTGCAGGGAGACAGGAAAGACATACGCCGACCTGTTTTCACCGGCAGGATGGAAATCCTGAATTGTCCGTCAATCGACGAAAATTCTTCATTGCAGCCCACAAATTTCACCTGATTCTTTTTGCCCGCTCTTTAAAAAACCGCGTCAGTGCAACGTCGTAAGGCGTTCCCGTTTCAATCGTGATGTGATCCATCCGATGAGATTCAAACAGCTTCTGCAGCCTGTTCTGGTTCTTCTCCCAGTTTTCCCGGATTGTGGATTGAATCCAGGGTAGAGATGTATCGATACAGGCAATCTCCCCGGTTTCGGCGTCGCGGATTTCCAGAAGGCCGATTTCGGGCAATCCTCTCTCGAGCGGATCGATGATCTGAAGAATGATAAAATCGTGCTTGCGGTTCGCTACCTTCAGTGATTGCTCGAATCCCTGGTCCAGGAGATCCGATATTAAAAAGACAACGACACGCTTGTGTATCACCAGATTCAAGAGTTCGATCGCCGTTTGAATGCTGGTGCCCCGATATTGGGGTTTATAAAAAAGGACCTCTCGGATAAGCCGCAATACATGTTTGCTGCCCCTCCGGGGCGGAATGAATTTTTCCACACGGTCCGTAAAGAGGATCGCGCCAACCCGGTCATTGTTTTTTATCGCTGAAAATGCCACGAGAGCGGAGATTTCAGCTTCAATTTCCGATTTCATCTTATCGATGGATCCAAATGAACCCGACGCACTGGTGTCGATCAGGAGCATGACCGTCAACTCACGTTCCTCTACATAGCGTTTTACATAGGGACGGCCGGTACGCGAGAAAACATTCCAATCGATCGTCCGGACATCATCCCCGTGCTGGTATTCCCGGACTTCATCGAATTCCATCCCCCTGCCCTTGAACACGGAATGATATTCGCCGGCCAGAGATTCGTTGACCAGCCTGTTGGTCGTAATCTGAATCCGTCGGATTTTTTGAAGGATCTCTTTGGGCAGCATAGTGGAAATTATGGGTTATGGATACAAACCGGGATCGACATCAAAAGTTCCCGTTCAGGGAACTTCAACGGCATCGAAAATACGGCTGATGACCGATTCTGTGACAATTTCTTCCGCTTCAGCTTCGTACGTAAGGATGATCCTGTGCCTGAGTACATCCATGCCGACAGCTTTGATATCCTCCGGCGTAACATATCCCCGGCCTTTTATGAAGGCATGCGCCCTTGAAGCCTGTGCAAGGTAGATTGTCGCGCGCGGCGATGCACCGAACTGGATCAGATCCATCAGGTCCAGGTTGAATTCCTGCGGCTTCCGTGTGGCGTAGACGAGCTGGACGATATAGTCTTTAATGCGTTCATCCACATAAACTTCTTTCACTACTTCCCGTATACGGAGAATATCGCTCGGAGCAATGATCCGGTCGGGGAATACGGGATCGTTCGTGGACATCAAATCCAGTATCTGCCGCTCTTCATGCCGATTCGGGTAATCGACGGTAAGTTTAAGCATGAAGCGGTCGATCTGCGCCTCGGGCAGCGGGTATGTTCCTTCCTGTTCGATGGGATTCTGCGTGGCCAGAACGAGAAAAGGTTCCTCCAGCGTGTAGGTGTGGTCTCCGATTGTGACCTGCCGTTCCTGCATGGCTTCCAGAAGGGCGCTCTGGACTTTTGCCGGGGCCCTGTTGATCTCATCCGCAAGTATGATATTGGCAAAAACGGGTCCCTTCCTGGGGTGAAAAGTTCCGTCCTTCTGGTTGAATATCATAGTGCCTATCAGGTCGGCCGGCAGAAGATCGGGTGTGAATTGAATGCGCTGAAATTGTGCATCGATAAGGGATGCCAGAGTTTTGACGGCCAGGGTTTTTGCCAGGCCGGGGACTCCTTCAATCAGGATGTGGCCGCGTGTGAGCAGTCCTATCAGGAGCCGCTCAATCATGTATTGTTGTCCGACGATGATTTTGTGTGATTCACCGATCAACTGTTCTACAAAGCTGCTCTCATCCTTGACTTTCTGATTGATCTTATTGACGTGTGCTGTAAGTTCCACTTTGTTCTCGCTATCCATATTGCCTTGAAAATTAATAAGGGTCTTCAACAGAATGTGTGGGTGAATTTCTGGGAACGCCGGCGTCTCGCCGGCATATACACAATCTTAGAAGGACGATGATGTAAAATCACTCATATTAGAGAATGAATATCAGAAAATCAGACATTATTTGGGTCATAATAGACGAACCACATATAGTTTATACGTAGATTCTTTGCGGAAAGATCATTAATTAATGTAAGTTTTTATCCCTTGTTCAGAGAGGTGAGGAATTCCGCATTGTTTTCGGACTTGCGAAGTTTGTCCAATAAAAGGTCCATGGCTTCATCGATCGAAAGAGGACTGAGCACCTTCCGAAGAATCCATATTTTATTCAGATCGGCGCTCTCGACAAGAAGCTCTTCTTTACGGGTGCCGGAACGGTTGATATCGATGGCTGGGAAGACGCGCTTGTCCACGAGCTTCCGGTCAAGAATGATTTCCATGTTGCCCGTACCTTTGAACTCTTCGAAAATCACATCATCCATGCGGCTCCCTGTGTCGATCAGAGCCGTTGCCATGATGGTGAGGCTGCCCCCCTCTTCGATCTTGCGGGCAGCTCCAAAAAATCGTTTCGGTTTTTCCAGCGCGTTGGCGTCTACTCCGCCGGAAAGCACCTTCCCGCTGGACGGTATGACGGTATTGTAGGCCCGCGCGAGCCGGGTGATACTGTCCAGAAGAATGACCACATCTTTTTTATGTTCTACCAGCCGTTTCGCCTTCTCCATAACGATTTCCGCAACCTGGACATGGCGGGACGCAGGCTCGTCAAATGTTGAACTGATCACCTCGCCTTTAACTGAACGCTCCATATCCGTCACTTCTTCGGGCCGTTCGTCGATTAACAGAACGATCAGATATATTTCGGGGTGATTTGAGCTGATCGAATTGGCAATACTCTGCAGCAGCATGGTCTTACCGGTCCTGGGCGGGGAAACGATCAAACCGCGCTGGCCTTTGCCGATAGGCGTGAAAATATCCATGACCCGGGCCGACAGGTTGTCCTTGGCCGTTTCGAGGCCGATCCTCTCATGCGGGTAGAGCGGTGTCAGATTATCGTAGAAGATGCGTTGACGCGCTTCCTCAGGCGGTTCAAAATTGACAGCGTCCACTTTTACAAGGGCCAGGTACCGTTCTCCTTCATTCGGCATTCGAATTTGCCCGGACACGATATCGCCGGTGCGAAGGTCGAACTTGCGGATTTGGGATGGGGAAATATAGATATCATCCGGTCCCGGCAGGTAGCTGTAGTCGGGCGAACGCAGAAAGCCGTATCCCTCGGGAAGAACCTCCAGGACCCCTTCGGAAAAGATCAATCCGTGTTTTTCCGCCTGGGCCTGCAGAACGGCGAATATAAGGTCCTGCTTGCTCATCTTGCCGGCTTCTGCAATCTTGTATTTCTTGGCAATTTTGGCAAGCTCCTTGATATTCAGCGCCTGCAGTTCACTGATGTGAAGCTGTTCCCCTTCCTTGTCCAGTGCTTCCTGGATGGAGATTTTTTTATTGTCTGAAACGTTACTTGACCGTGTATCCTTTTCTGCCATGTTGCTCCTATTTTGGATGAGATCTGAGTCGGTATAAATGTAAGCGCAAGTGTGGACTACTAACGACTGAGGCTAATTAGTATACGCCTATTCCGAGGAAATTGCCAGTGCAATTTTCCCCAACCCGATGAAGCGCGGCTTTCATCGAACGAAGACGGAGAATTCGACGGCAGGATTGCGTGAGAACCTGATCGCCGAATTCGCAACCTAGCAGCCCGTGATAAAAGTACAACAGACCTAGTGTGCGGACTCAGAAATAACTTCACACTAAAATTCAGGTTTTCTTTTAATTTAGGAGTTCCGAGATACTACCGGTTTTTCTACTTTTATTAAGGAATTTCTCAATTGAACGACATCGTCCTTGGAGTGCGGGAGCTTGGAGACTGTCTCAAAACCAAGGAAATATCGATGTTTTAATGACTATCCGATTTCAGGTGAAGCATTTGGAGTGCGCAAGCTTGCTTGCGCCTTACCAAATAAACGGTTATAGAGCAGTTACTTAAGGCGGCAGCAAGCTGCCGCACTCCAAATTTACAAGCCATTGAATATATGAAGCCTGAGAATTTTGAGACAACCTCCTGGCTGCCGCCTTTAAATATGCATCGCCCCAATCATAGGCTCAGCCATTTATCAATAGAGCCCCGGCAATACTGACTGAGGCTTTTCACATTCATACGTTTACACGTTCACACGTTTTTACGTTTGTACGTCATTTCATCAGAGAGGATGCTCCGCAAGGAACCGTTCGATATTTTCGAGCAGCCGCCCGACCTCCTCCTTGCTCATCCACGGGTTGGAAAGGTGGTTCGTAATTTCTGCTTCAGTCATGCCCAGTCGGCGCCCTTCTTCAACAGCGACCGCGTACCCTTCTATTTCAGTCAACCGATCGACGTAGGGAATGCTGTGCTCCCAGATATTTTCACCTTCCAGGTGCTGGCGCAGATGAGTCAGCTCGTGCGCCAGGTCCAGGTAAAGATCGAGGCTGTTGCCCTTGCGGTAATAGTGTTCGGAAACGGTGACGGCAGGGACAAGCACG
>JARRLM010000150.1:7722-9478 GCA_037386985.1 Acidobacteriota bacterium
TGCGGACAACGGCATCGTCCACCAGCCGGACAAATGGGGTTTTCGAAGTCCCGATTCGCTTGCGTACGGGACTCTCGTCTATCTGCGGCAGAAGCTTGCGATATTTGTGGTCCCCGGAGGGTAAGCCTCGGACTACACGGGCGTATTGCGGTAATTCTTTTCCCATCTGAACCTTATTTTCTTCCTTTATTCAAATGATTCGAATCTTCAATCAACGATCGACTGGTACACCAGGGTCTTGAATCGGGTATTAAAACTCATATCCCCAGGCATTAATTGTGTCACATAGATGCTTACCATGTCTTCCACAGGGTCTATGACAACATGGGTGGTTGCCGCGCCTCCCCAGCCGAACTGCCCAACGGATCCGAGGTTGCCTTCCAGCGCCGGATTCAAGAGCACCGAAACGCCGAGGCCGTATCCGGTCCCGGGGCCCATGAGACCTAAATTCGGGATCGCCGGGGGAAGATGGTTCGACGTCATGAGCTCAACGGTTTTCTTTCCCAGGATACGTACATCTCCAAGTTTCACCTTGTTCAGCAGCATCTGTGAAAAAAGATAGTAATCCATGGCCGTACAGGAGAGGCTGAGCCCGCCGAAGGGATGTTCGGTGTACCGGGCATAATTGCTGCTTTCCGGCTTGTCGGTAGCCGTCAGGCCGCCGTCCCCGGACGGACCGTAGCAGGTCGTATAGCGGCCGACATAGTCCTTCGGGATGCCGAAAACAGCATCCTTCATGCCCAGCGGCTGGAAGATTTTGGTTTGAACATACTTGTCGAAGGGCATTCCGGAGAAGTATTCCACCAGGTACGCCTGGACATCGTGCGCCACGCTGTAGATCCACTGTTCTCCCGGGTGATACTGAAGAGGTACGGTCGCGAGCTTGTCCACCAGTTCCTTGAGGGAGTTCAATTTGGCGAAATCAATACCGGCATCCACGTAGGCCTTTTCCACCGGGGACAGGGTTGAAGGATCGCCCGATCTCCCATAAATAAATCCGGCTGTATGCCGGAAGACATCCTGGATTGTGATCTTCCGGCGCGGCTCTTCGTACTTCATCAGGCCGTTTTCATCGAGGCCGGCATACACCTTCACACCCCGGAAGGCCGGGATGTATTTCTCGAGCGGATCCGTGAGCTGGAATTTGCCTTCTTCGTAAAGCGTCAGCAGGGCCGCGCTCGTGATCGGCTTGGTCATGGAATACATCCGCACAAGGTGGTCGGTCCTCATCTTTTTGCCGGATTCGATATCGGCCATGCCGAATGCCCTGTGATGCACGACGGAACCGTGGCGCGCGATCAGCACTACAATTCCGGCCAGCTTCTTCTGATCGATGTCCGCCTGCATGGCCCGGTCCAGCTGCGCCAGCCGTTCCGCGGAGAGCCCGGCGCTTTCCGCATCAGCGGCGCCGGCGGGGGAGAGCGACGACAGCAACAAAACGAATAATATGGCAATCCAAGGGATGGATATTTTTCGGAATCCTTTCATTCGTGTGCCTCCTTGCGAGTGTGAACTGATGGAAATAACATATAGAACTCTCCGGATGGGATACAAGCAGAAATGAATGAGGATGCCCGGAATTCCGCCTGGTAGCGAATGGGTCGATTCCGGCCTTCGGAACACTGGCCCCGAAAAGCCGCCTTGACTGAAATGCCGGCGGCATATAAAGTATGACGCCGTGGGGCTGTAGCTCAGCTGGGAGAGTGCCTGACTGGCAGTCAGGAGGTCAGGGGTTCGATCCCCCTCAGCTCCACCA
>JARRLM010000151.1:0-17906 GCA_037386985.1 Acidobacteriota bacterium
TGAGTTTCCCATTCCTGTTTACGGTCAGTCGCCTTTGAGCTTTTTTTGCAGCAACTCGTTGACGACTTTCGGATTCGCCTGGCCTTTGGTCTCTTTCATTACCTGGCCGACGAAAAAACCGATTACCTTGGTTTTCCCTGAGCCGTACTCATCCACCTGCTTCGGATTAGCTTCCAGTATCTTATCAATAAGCGGCTCCAGGCTCGTTTCATCGCTTATCTGAACCAGTCCCATACGTTTGATGATCGGAGCGGGATCTTCAGACGTCCGGCACATTTCCTCAAATACTGTTTTGGCAATCTTGCCCGAAATTTTTCCGGAATCTATAGTCTGGATCAATTGTCCCAGTTGCCGGGGGCTGATGGGGCAATGTGTCATATCTTTCCCTGAATTCTTAAGGTTATAGGCAAGGTCTCCCATAATCCAGTTTGCCGATGCCCGGGGATTACCCGAACTCCGGGCGCATTCTTCGAAGAAGTCTGCCATGAAGGATGTTCCGGTCAGAAACAGGGCATCGTCGGCCGGGATATCGTACTGTTCCATAACTCTTTTCAACTTCGGTCCGGGCAACTCGGGGAGTTCCTCCTTAATTTGCTCAATCCACGCAGGATCCAGTTTTATCGGCATCAGATCGGGTTCCGGAAAATACCGGTAATCATGCGCTTCCTCCTTGGTCCGCATCGGGAAAGTCCTGCCGCCGGATTCATCCCACAAACGTGTTTGCTGGTCTATGGTTTCCCCATTGGACAGAATTCGCGTTTGCCGTTCGATTTCATAATCCAGCGCCCGTTGAAGGAACCGGAATGAATTGAGATTCTTGATTTCCACCTTGGTTCCGAACTCCGTCGCACCCTTTTCCCTGACTGAGACATTCGCGTCACAACGCAGACTTCCTTCCTCCATATTCCCGTCGCATACCCCAATGTAAATGAGTGTTTTTCTCAGGTGTGTTAAATAATCATAAGCTTCCTGGCTACTGCGAAAATCGGGTTCACTGACAATTTCGATGAGAGGGACGCCGCTGCGATTTAAATTGACGCAGGATTTTGCCGCATTATCGGATCCTCCTTCATGGATCGATTTGCCCGCATCATCTTCCATGTGGAGACGTGTTATTCCAAATGATTTTTCCCGTCGGTTCTCGATTTTTCCTGTTTCAGCTCTTTCTCCCGTGTATACCTTGACGCAGCCGTTTTCCCCCAGCGGAAGGTCGTACTGGGAAATCTGGTACCCCTTGGGCAGGTCGGGGTAGAAGTAATTTTTCCTGGCGAAGATGGAAGGGGTATTAATACTGCAATCTAAGGCTATGGCGGCTTTGACGGCCATGGTAACGGCTTCCCGATTGACTATCGGGAGCGCTCCAGGAAGCCCCAGACAGATCGGACACGTATTTGCATTCGGGGAAGCCCCGAACTGCGCACTGCAGTTACAGAATAATTTGCTGCGGGTAAGCAACTGTGCGTGTACTTCAAGTCCAATAACAGCTTCAAATTCCATGTGCGTATTATAGATGGACTGATGAGAATTTGCGATGAACGATTTTCAATAAAAAGAAGCGGATAGGTGCTCATCGAAGATAATTCTCATTCATATTACAAATAAGTGAGTTTGTCGGATCACTTTGCTTTGTCCGATCTTGTCCCAGGCCGACTGCTCTAAGGAATAATTCCTTTGTTAACAATATATATGGCTGTTTTCAGTGTGGTGCAGGTTTCTGGTATGGGAAATGCCTTACAAGAGAACAGAGTACAGCCGGGAATAGAATCCGACTAACGAGGCAAAGAATTCGAGAGGGAATTCGATTCAGGTTTCCGGCAGTACTCTAGCCTGTCGGGGGAGATCCCCCGGCTCTGCCTGGGAAGCAGCAAAGGTTTGACAGATCCGGGAGTCTACGGGGAATGATCTCGTATGTGTTTGACCTACAAGGTCAGGTTTTATTGTCGTTTAAAAGACATGCACATTCGGAATCGGAATCGGAATCGCTATCGGGGTCGATATCGAAAGCGACTGCGATCCCGATAGCGATACCGACCCCGATAATGCTGTTCGTCCCGGATTGAGCAGGCCACAGAATCAAGCTTCCGGCTCTGCCGGACGTCCTATGACTTATGTGAAAGAAATTTTTTAACCATGGCTTCCGCCTCTGTATCAAGTTTGGCGGCTTCTCCCCGGTCTTCAATCCATTGTATGTCGGGATCCCGATGAAACCAGGTCATCTGCCTTTTGGCGTAGCGGCGGCTCTCCATTTTGGTTTCTGCAATGGCCTGTTCTATAGAGTGTTTCCCATCCACGTAATCAACCATCTGACGGTATCCAATGGCTTTGAATGCGGGGGAACTTCTCGGGTATAATTCCAGCAGCGACTGCACTTCTTGAAGGAAACCACCTTGGAACATTTCGTCAACGCGGTTGTCGATTTTCTCGTAAAGCTCTGAGCGTGGTATATGAATACCCATTTTCAGCCAGTAGTAGCCTTGCAGCACGTTCCTCGGCTGCTGCTGCCACCAGGACATCGGACGACCGCTCGAGAGGTATACTTCGTACGCACGCATAATCCTTTCCCCATCCGCTTCCTCGATCCTGGAGGCCGACTGAGGATCGATGCGTTCGAGAGCCCGGTGGAGAAGCTTGGTACCCCTGCGTTTGATTATTTTCCGCATGCGTACACGAAGAGTTTCCTCCTTTGCGGGGCCTTCGAACAATCCATCCAGGAATGCTTGGAGATAGAATCCTGTTCCTCCTACAATAAATGGTACTTTGCCACGCTTACAAATCTCTTCAAGGGACTTTCTTGCCGCACGCTGATAGGCGCCGGCGGAGAAATCCTCGTTCGGATCCAGAATATCGAGCATATGATGGGGGATTTGCTCCCGGTCGGATGCACTCACTTTGGCGGTGCCGATATCCATGTGACGGTATAACTGCAGTGCGTCACAGCTTATGATTTCTCCCTGGAATCGTACGGCCAGTGATATCCCCAGCCGGCTTTTACCTGAAGCGGTGGGTCCGACAATAATGATTCCGGCATTTTCGTTCAGCACGGATCTATCCAAGTTTGAAGAAAAAGCGCATGCAGGCCAACAGTAACAAAAGTGCTGCCAGCAGGATAATTCCCAGTATTTGAGAACGTTGACGGTCCATTGCAGTGTTCGTTTCAATACGCTTTGCCGATTTCAACTCCCTGGTAGTAGGTTTTCAGAATCTCCTCGTAGCTTTTTCCGGCTTTTGCCATGCCGGCGGCCCCTACCTGGCACAGACCGATTCCATGACCGAACCCGCGTCCATGAAAAGTGAATTCGGCGATTGTACCGTCAGGATTTTGTCTGCGTGTCAGTGTGAATAATGTATCCTGAAGTCCCAGCGCGCTGCGGGCCTTATACCCGTTCAATACAACAGAAGACCGGCTCCCGATGACCTGGATTTGAACAACACGCCCGGAATTTCCGAGGCGCGAAGGTTGCATGTCCCTGAATGTTCCAATATTCCCCGCGAGACTGCGAAGTTTTTCTGCGACATCCGGACGTGAAAGGGTGACCTCCCATGTTGCTGCCGGAGAGTACCGGTCATTGGCCGCTCCCTCGGAATTTAGTTCAACTTCCAGGAAATCAATGTTTTTGTGTGGGCCGAAATGAAAGTTTGTATTTTCGTTTCCGATAATTTTCATGCTGTCGACGGGGATTTTCCTGCCTGCCTCCATCCGGAAGATAGGGAGGGTATCCGAGATGGAGTATTTTTGTGTCCTGTCCCCCCATTGGATCTGAAGTTCCGAAACAGGATCACTTGCAGTGTTGGAGGAATCAGTTCCGGTAAGCACGCCATGGTAAAGGATCTCGGGCTGAATGGATTCGATCCAGCGGATCAGCAAAAAAATGGCTTCACTGCGCCGCATAGGATCGGCCGGTCGAACGGTGTTATCGGAGAAGGGATGCCAAAGAGCTTTTTGCATGAGGTATGCCAGTGAAGCATGCGCATTGTTCGGTACGGTATCTCCGTCCTTGAGATTGTCTAAATAATAAGTTGCATCTCGGGGGGAAATTTTACGCAGGATTTCGTCGGGGCCGAAAATAGATTCAGCCGCATAGTTCAGGAACCCGATCCGGGTTTCTATCGATACGGTATCAGGTTTCTCGCGGTGTTTTTGAATTACTGTCAGCGTATTTTCCACCCAATCGGCCGCTTCATTCTTTGTGATGGCTCCGTCCAGGAATTCCGGGGAGAATTCCTTTTCTCCATCGATGATACCCAGGATACGGGCAAATTCCAGATTCCGGTTGGCCAGGCTCCCATCGTCTGCAAGTACCGGCACTTTAAGCCTGTGGTTTCCGGCGATTCGTGTCAGGCCTTCCTGCGGGTTCCCTTCAATGGTACAGAAAACGCTTTTCAGATAAGGGACCGGCGGGGCATCGAAAACATTGGAGAAATCTTCCGTTCGTCCGCCGCATGTTGACGTGTACATGGCATCGATGAGTACATTCTCATAATAGATCGCAAGCCCGGCGGTTTGCTGCACCGCATCGTCAGAGGCACGCTTTTCAATACTCACGCCCCTGTAAACCTGTGTTCTTGTATCGTCGGTCAAATCGAATCCCTGGGAGCGGTATCTTCCCAAATGCTTCAGCGCGTAGGTTCTGGCGGCAATGGATTGTGCAGCCTGGGCGGCAAATTCCGGGTATTTGGAAGGGCTCAGTTCTGCAGGGACGACGCCACGAAGATATTCCTCAAGTCTGAGCTGGTTTACGACCGTGATCCGGTTGCGGGAGTTGAGCCGGATGTCCAGAAGGCCTCGATAAGCTTTTCCGTTGATGGATAGCAAATCTTTATCTGAAGATGGCAGGAACAGGAATCCGGAGTTGTTTACATGGAAAAGGCTGTTTGTCCCCCGAAGAGCCAGAGCCGGTTTACCCGTCTGTATCAATAAAACATCTTCAACCATAAAAGCATCGGGGTATCCGGAACGTTTCAGGATATCCTGCATTCCACCTGCTTCCTCCCGGGTTTGATATTCTCCCACGCGTACCCGGTTCAATGTCGCCTCGGTGTTGTTGCTTACTGTTACCTTCACGTCGTACGTTTCAGCCAGTTGTTCCCGGAGTGCCTCAGCCGATTCCGGATTCTGAAGAGACGCAACCTGGATTCTGAAGCAGGAAGCGTTTTTTGCCGTCTCCCCTTCACTCTCCACTTGTATCTGTATCTTTCCTCGAACCAGCTGTTTTGAAGTTTCAGGTTTGTTCTCCAGAAGGTAGTAATCGCCCCTGGAAGACAGAAGGATTTCTTGGGCAGGGGAGGTGGAAGGGGGATGCGGAGGTTCTACCCGGGCTTCTTTTTTGCCGCAGGAAATAAAACACAGGACAATGATGGACAGAAATATTCCCACAGGAAGGGATTTGCGTATCAGCCTTTTCGAACTGCTTTGCTGTCGTGAATTGTTTTTTCTTTTTGACAATGAAGAACTCAGGTTCTGGGCATCTGCCCGTAAAAGTATCATTGCGGTTCGCGTATGAAAATGTACTTTACGCCTATATGGTCTCCGGGAAAACCTTGTGGAAGCGGTGGAAAGGGATTGGAACGGATAATGGCGCTCAGGGCCGTAGTATCCAAGGAGTGATTCCCGGACGATTCAACAATGCGGGCGTCGAAATTCTGGCCGTTCCGGTCGATGAAAAAAACAATCGTTATATGCCCCTCCATGTCACGCAGATTCGAAGGTATAAGCCACCTTTCTGTGACGCGCTGTTTTATCATACTTGCGTATTCTTTCAGCGGCCAGCCCTGTCCGCCAAAAATTCCACTCTCCCCCCGGCTGTCGATGGCCTGCTGCTCATTCTCGAAAATTTTAATATCCTCGGGTGCGCGGGTTTTTTCGGGTGGCGGTATCGTATCCGGAATCCGCGCCGGAGCGACGTTCAGGGCGACGTCCTCTTCTATAGAAGACTCCTCTACTGGAGTCATCGCTTCCTTTTTATCGCCGGTCTCGAGCACCACGCCGGCGGATTCTGAAGATGGGGCTTCCGCTGTTCCTGCCGGCTCAGAGACAGTATCTTCCAGACTGCCTGCCAGGTCTGAAGCGTCCTCGCTACCGGCCGGCGCGGGTGCCGGTTCTGTTTCAATAGTGGAGGATATTTTTATATCTTCATCCAATGCGGTTTTTTCATCATTCCCCCATCGGGTCCGGGCGGCAGGCTCGTCCTCTTCCTTTGGAGGATTATCCCAATCGTAAATTAATTTATTCAAGGTATCGGGCGAAGGAGCCGTCATAGGCCTCAGGACCGCTATTACGCGATAATTTTCATCTTCAGTATCGGGTGTGGGTTCCGAAGTTTTGTCTATGGAGAGTACCAATCCGCGAAAATGACGGTATATCCCCCCTTTCAGGATCCATGGATTTTCGATGAGTACGACCAGCATCAGAAGGTGTAGGATGCAACTCACTGCGGCAGAAACAAAAAAGCGCGCAGTAGGCTTTTGTCTCTGATTGTGTGATATTGCAAAATCAAACATCCGTTCGCTCCGACTCTAATCTGATATATCTCAAAACTGTTCAGCTGACGAGGCGTACAAGCATATGCCGAGTAACAGAACATTCACGAAAAATACATACCAGCATAGCTAAAGTATAAAAAACGTATCTAAGACCTGTCAATTTCAAGGGCCTGCGCTTTTTCTGCCTGCTCCAGGACTTGAAGAGCCAGGCCAAGGGCACGGCGTCCCTCCTCACCACTGCACTGAACGGGTTCCATTCCCCGGACCGCTTTCAGGAAGGAACAGAGCTCTTCATAGAGTGGTTCCTTCTTTTCAGGCGTGAGTTTGCGATCAACGATTTCCGGAACGCCTCCGGCAGGATTTTGCTGCAGGCTGAAAACCGCTACATCCTGCCTTGTATAGTCCAGGGAGATATATTCAGGTTTCTGGAATAAACGCAGTTTGCGGATTTTTTCCATGGATACGCGGCTGGCGGTAACATTGGCAACGCATCCGTCTTCGAAATGGATTCGGGCATTGGCAATATCAATGCGATCTGTAAGGATAGCAATTCCGACTGCATGGATATGAGCGACCGCAGAGGGTACAAGCAAGGAGATGATATCGAGGTCATGAATCATCAGGTCCAGAATAACATCGATATCCAGGCTGCGGGGCGAGAATGAACCCATGCGGTGCGACTCAAAAAACCGGGGACGCTTCACAATCTTACAAAGCTCCTGAACGGCAGGATTAAAGCGTTCCAGGTGGCCGACCTGCAGAACACAATGATTGGCTTCTGCCGCCTGGATCAGCCTGTCGGCATCCTCCAGCGCGGGCGCGATAGGCTTTTCGACCAGCACATGGATCCCCTGTTTCAAAAACTGTTCTCCGATTTCTGCATGAACCGTTGTGGGGGTGGCGACGCTTACGGCATCTACTTTTCCGAAAAGATCTGTGTGGGTTAAAAATGCTTCCGTTCCAAGAGATTCCGCTACCGCTTCAGCACGGCCCGGGTGTATGTCCACCACGCCCGTTAATACGGCATCCGGCATGGATGCATAGACCCGTGCGTGGTGTTTTCCCCAGGCGCCGGTTCCGATGACGCCGACTCTTATTTTATCCATCAAATACTCCAGAATTCATTACGGCTAAAATCGCATTCCTTTCCAATATTTGTCAGGCTGCCTGATTCCGGGTTACGCAAGGGCTTGCGCCCCCGGCTTATGTTCTGAACGCCCCTTCCACCTTCGTCCAAGCTGAATCGAAGATTCAAGCTGAATCGAAGATTCAGCCGGGCTACGGCGGACAAGTCGGGGCTATGGCATCGTTTACGGCCGTTTGTGGATTGATGGGCGGAAGTGCAACGACGGCAATCTGATGGCTGTCGGCTTCAGAAACCATCTTATCCCGGTCGAATACGATCGTTCGTGTTGCATCTATCACCAGTGCCGTCGCTCCCGACTCGATCATCGTCTCGATTGTGGGCAGCCCGACTACGGGGATGTCGAAGCGCATATCCTGGTCCGGTTTGCTGACTTTGATTATAGTCAGGCTTTCCCTGTTGGCGAGCGCTCCCGCGCGTCGAATTACGGAATCGGTTCCTTCCATTGCTTCAATCGCTACCACCGCCTGGTCTCTGACCGCAATTGTCTGGCCTATATCCATTGAAGCGATTTGATGTGCAATTGGACGGCCATATGCCACGTCCAATTTTTCAGAACGGCTTAATCCTCTTCTGGTTAAATTTCCTTGGGAAGCGATATGCGGTTTTAAAAGTACGGTGGAATCCACGACGGTGATACCCGCTTCGGCCAGTACTCCGGACACACCCCCGATAAGGGCATCGGTGTTTCTGCTTTTCAAGCCCGCCAGCATGCGCATCATGGTCAAATCCGGCAGGGAGGATCCGAATATCTGAACATGTTTTACCTGGCCGGCCATAATGGCTTTGCAAATACCTTCCTTGCGGAACAACCGGACGAGCTTGCCCAGTTCCCCCAGCCCAAGCCAGTGGACGGGGTATCCGAAGGAATCGATTTCGGAAAATGCCTCCCCTTTGATGGCTGCAACGACGATCTGAATATCCTGTTGTCGGGCCGACTGCAGAATCTTGAAGGGGAACTGGCCGTTCCCGGCAATCAATCCTAATTTCTCTTTGTCACGAGTCATAGTAAGATGAACGAATCTTCAATGTTCAAATATAAGGGTTCCATGAACTCGATAAGTGTTTCAACTTCGGGAGCCGTCCATTTTGTTTCGCGCATCTTCGCAAGAGCATCTCCTGTGTTCAACCCGGAGCGAAAGCATATTCTGTAAACCTGTTTGAGTTCCTTTATGGTTTGTTCCGGAAAGTTTTTCCTCTGTAATCCCAGGGAATTAATTCCATATATTTTTGCCTGATTTCTATCCCCAACAGTCTTAATGAATGGTAAAGCGTCGCGCGTGATAACGGAAAAACCGCCAATGAATGCATGAGGACCGACTCTGCAGAACTGGTGTACGGCGGAAAACGCGCCGATTGTTGCGTGGTCTCCAACAGTGACATGGCCCGCAAGAGTTGCAGCATTCGACATTATGACATGATTGCCTATGATGGAATCGTGAGCAATATGGGCGTACGCCATAATAAAGTTGTGATGACCGACAATCGTGATTCCGTGTCCCCCCTTTGTTCCCCGATTCAGGCTGACGAATTCCCTGAATACGTTGTCGTCACCGATTTGCAGATGTGTCTCTTCTCCTTCATATTTCAGATCCTGGGGATCGGTTCCTATCGAGCTGTGGCTGTAAAACCGGCAGCGCTTTCCGATTGAGGTCCATCCATGAACATTGATATGGGAATCCAAAACAGTACCGCTGTCGATTTTCGAATGCGGTCCGATGACGCAATAAGGGCCGATGGTCGCGTCATGGGAGATTTCACAGGATGAATCGATAATGGCAGTGGGGTGTATGGGCATTAAATTACAAATCCGTTGAACGTTGCAACGTTTTCAACCTTCTGTTGTGGCAATAGGCTGCATTTCCGTTTCTATCGGGATTCGAACTATCGTTTCAGGCGGTTTCATTCCCGGGCCAGATCCGGATCTACCACGGAGCAGGAGAGCTCCGCTTCCACTGCCACACGATCCTCCACTGTTGCCATTCCCTTCATTTTGAAATACCGCTCCCTCTGCTTCAAAACAGTAACTTCGATCCTGAGCTGATCTCCGGGAACAACGGGATGACGGAACCGGCATTTGTCAATTCCGGAAAAATAAACTAATTGGGAGGTGCGATTTTCGTCGCCGCTTAAAAGCAGAACGACTCCGACTTGTGCAAGAGCTTCGACGAGCAATACGCCCGGCATAACCGGATGGTCCGGGTAGTGCCCTTGGAAATAGGGATCATTGATGGTTACATTTTTGAGCCCTACCATGCGCCTGTTGCCGTCTGTTTCAAGAATTCTGTCAACCAGTAAAAAGGGGTAGCGATGAGGCAATATGCGAAGAATATCATTGATTTTTTGAATTGAAGTATCGCTTCCCATATTGCCCCTTCGGATTGTATCAACAACAGGATCAACCTTTTGTACGGCTTTCAGCAGCCGGGACTTTCTCAAAGCCTAACCTGGACTTATTCAGCGGGAGGAGCCGGTGGTTTCGGCTTGCTGACGGGATGGGCCTCATTATATGCCTTGACCATTTCTTCGGTAATATTCAGTGTCTCATCGATCCAGATGTCCCGTTGGGGATCCAAATTCAGGACCGCAGTGTATTTTTTCTCACGTGCAATTTTGTCGATTATGGGCTGCATCCGTTTGAGGATATAGGCGCCTGCACGGTCTCTCCTGTTGGTGATTTCTCTCTGAGTATCCTGCTGAAAACGCTGCAACTCTGTTTCCTTTACCGAAATCTGATATTGCAGGTCCGCCCGCGCTTCATCGGTCAGTTTCGATCCCTGAACGTTCAACTGGTTGTTGAGACTTTCGTAATCTTTTCGCATAGTGCCCATTTCGGCATTCTTTTCGTCCACGAATTTCTGTACTTTTGCGAATTCCTCCTGTCCTTCATCGCAGCTGTAAACAGCTTGCTCCGTATTCAACCAGACTATCTTGCCTCCCTGCGGTGTTGCGGTCTGTGCGACCGCCTGGGACAAGCCGATCACAGATATCCAGGTAGCTGCGAGAAGAATGCGTGAAAGTAATCGAATCATTGATTCTGTTCTCCTTTGCAATCAGGCCTGATCCACCGGCCTGAAATTAGTCGAGTTTTCTGCCCGACATGTTAAATTATTGCTTGAAGCATGGCAATGTACTACAGTTCCTTGAAGAGAAAAAGGGGAATTAACCCCCTTTTTATAAACGCACCGATCTGCCTTCCGGGTAGCCCTATGCTGCAAAAGCGACTCCGGGAACTGTTTTTTCTGTTACTTTTCCTGAAATGTGCGCCCGGTTACGGGCCGAATCTCCTGTTCTGCGGTTGAATTCAGCCTGATTGTACGATGTCTAGAAGCTGCGTCCAACAGTGAATTTAATGTCACTCCCGGGTTCGTGTAATTGAAAAGGACGATTCCCGACGTTGATCGTTTGATCCAGCTTTTGTGGATTGACGGCAAAAATCAGCCGGAACGGTGCGCTGACAACCGGCAGTACGAACTGGATTTCTATTCCGGTAGAGCCGCGAATCGCATTGTTTACCGAATCGACGATGTCAATAGTGCTGGCGCCGAATTTACCTAGGGATTCCTTCCGGGTTACCCGTGTGATTCCCATGTCGTAGAAAGCGGCGATCGAAAGCGGTCCAGCGATAGGGATGCGATATTCGAAGTTGAATATTCCCAGGGTGTCGCCGCCGACGGGGGTGATATTGGGCACTACCCTGGCCAGGCCGGTTTGAGGATCTATAATAGGATTCCCGTCCTGGTCGAACAACGGCGTGTTGATTATGGCAAGGGGACTGATTGAGCGGATATCGAATCCGCGAATCGTGTTCTCTCCTCCTATAAAGAAACGATTGTAGAAGGGAATACTGGAATCGGCGTAAGACTGTATGTACTGACCCATCAAGCGAAATCCGAATACATTGCGACCGCCGCTGAGCCATCTGTCCGGGAAAAAATGGCGAATTTCAACCGACGGCTGGATCATGCTGAAATCCCCGCCTAAAAAGCCTCCCGAAATCCGTGTGGATAAATTCAGACTGGTTCCCCTGGTAGGATTAAAATAGGCGTTGGTTGAATTATAGCGCAGCATGGGCGTGATTTCACTCCGGATGATTCCTTCCAATGCGGAGGAGGAATCTCTGGCGAGTCCAACGAACTGGCCCAGGGCGAAGGATTCAAATCCCTCTTCGATATTATCGATTCCTATTGATTGGAAGGAATACATCGCCCCTGCGGACCATAGAGATCTGCCCAGACGCCGATTGAATGAAATGGATGTTCCCGATGTATTTTGGGTAAAAAGCTCCAGAGGTTCTCCGGTTGTCAAACTCGTCAGGCCGTACGTGGAGTAAGTGTCGTAACGGAAACGCCGTTTGAAGAGCTGAATTCCCATACTCCACGGCGTGTCCATGAGATAGGGCTCGGTAAAACCTAACAGATAGTTGGTCGTGCGAGTACCGCCCTGAAAACTTAATTCCAGGGTTTCTCCCCTGCCCAGGAAATTGTTGGTGGAATAGTTAATTCCGATAAAACTGCCTGAAATACCGCTGACCCCTCCCGTGAAACCGATGGACTGCTGGCTCTGCTCCTTTACCGTTACATTTACGTCCACCTTGCTGTTTTTATCGTCGGGGATCACTTCATAATCCGATTCCTCGATATTCTCAAACAGACCCAGCTGGTTGAGATTCAATATCGACCTTTCCAGATACGAACTGCTGAAGGGATATCCTTCCTGCAGGAAAAACTCCCGGCGCATTACCTTATCCCGCGTTTTTGTATTGCCCCTGAAGTCAATCCGGTTGACAAAAAACGGTTCTCCGGGATCGAACTCCAGGATCAGGTTGTAAAGCTTGTTCTCCGTATCGAGACTATACTCGGGCAGATAGTTCCAGTTTATATACCCCAGATTCGCGTAAAGCTTTTTGATGGATTCAATAGTGTCCTGGATCTTGGTGTCGACATTATTTTCAATCAGGTCGCAATCGTAAGGATCGCAGTTTTTAAATCCAAACTCCCCCAGTCGGTATTGGTCGCCTGCGTCCACAGGTATTTCAATCAAGAACTGCTGCTTGGATTTTCGGAGAACGGGTATTAATCCTCTGGGGCCCTCCATAATCCGGATTAGGGGCTTTCCTACCTGGACTGTCATATACCCATGCTCTTTATAGAAGGATTCCAGGTTCATGCCGATATCCATGTCAAGCTTTTCCGGATGGTATTTGTCCGTTTGTTTGAACATGGTCATAATTCCATGTTCTTTGGTGAGTTCGAGAGATTCCTTTAATTCGCTGTCACTGAATACCTTATTGCCGACAAAGCGGATCTGTCCGATTTGAACAGTGGGTCCTTCATCCAAAACGAAACGTACCTGTACGCTGGAAGGAGGAATATCTTCAATTTCGGTGCGAACGGATCCCAGTGGTTTCCCGTTCAACGCCAACATGCTTTTAAGGACCTGTTCTGCGGTTTTGATTTTTGAGGGCGCATATCGGCTGTCAATTGAGAGTCCTACCTTATTTTCCTTGAAAGAGTCGAGAATGTCGGATTCGGTGAAGGAATCGTTTCCCACGAATTCAAGTACGCGAATAAGCGGTTTTTCCCTCAAAATGAAGGTAATGATCTTGCCTATGTCACCGTCCCTCTCCTCGATCTGAATGTCATCGAAATAGTTGGATTGCCATAGCCTTCGAAGGTCAAGTTCCAGCCCCTCTTTGTTGTAGGTGCCTCCCGAGTATGATTCTATATAATAGCGGATTCTTTCTTCCGTGATGCTCCTGTTTCCTCGGATATCGATTCTTTCAATCTTGGTCTCTTCCGGCTGTTGCGCGAAGACTCCAAGACCCGATACTAGGAATCCGAGGATAAAGATTCCGATGCTTGCCGATTTAGCCATTCAACCTCCAGCCGGTAGTTAAAAAACGATCCTCTATATTAGATAAAACAGGGTGCGAAATCCAGCACGAGTCCCTCTCACTCCACTTTTCTTATTGGATATCCGGTATGGCGGTATAGAGTATCATGCCTGATTCGGTGCACTTCTTCAGTTATGCTCCCTTGATAAAGACTCCACAAACTACATTTGGTTCGATTTTTTCCGGCTTAAATTAAGAGTTTTACTTCGGCGCCTGTGGTTTGTCCGGTGTGTGTATAGTAAAGGGAGTCATCTTTAAGGAAGATATCCAGGGTAGAGTCAGGCTGGATACGGTTCTGGATGATACCTTCTGAAAGCGGGTCTTCAATATATTTCTGTATGGCCCTTCGAAGAGGTCGCGCGCCATAAGAGCGATCGTGGCATGTCTTTTCGACGATCCACTTTCTCACTTCGGGCTGCAGTACGATAGAAATCCGTTTCTGTTTGATGACTTCATTGACCGTGCCGATGAGCAGATCCACGATTTTCTCCAGGTCTTCATCGAGAAGAGAATTCATCGGTTGTGTGGAAACCCAGGTGTCTGCGTTTTTCCAGGTGGCGAGCGCCTATATTGGAGGTCATGATGACGATTGTGTTTCTAAAATCTATCCTGTTGCCGAGAGAATCCGACAGTTGACCGTCCTCGAAAACCTGCAACAGGATGTTGTAGACGTCCGGGTGCGCTTTTTCTATCTCATCCAGCAGGAGCACCGAATAAGGATTCCTCTTAATTTTTTCGGTCAGTTGGCCGCCTTCCTCATGCCCCACGTATCCTGGCGGTGAACCGATGAGCTTGGACACGGAATGCTTTTCCATATATTCCGACATGTCCAGGCGGATCATTGCATTGTCGCTCCCGAAGAGAAATGACGCCAGGGACCGGGCCATTTCCGTCTTTCCCACACCGGTCGGTCCCAGGAAGAGGAAGGATCCTACCGGTCTTTGCGGTGACTTTATACCCGCTCGCGATCTTCGGATCGCTTTGCTCAAGGCCGTAATAGCCTTATCCTGGCTGATAATCCGCTTGTGCAGTTCTTCTTCCATATGGAGAAGCTTTACCATCTCCTCTTCATGGATTGAGGACAGGGGGATGCCCGTCCATTTCGCAATGACTTCTTCGATGTCTTCACGCGTAACCTTCAGCGGGGGAGAGGTCTTCAGTTTCCAGCGTTCCTGGATGACCTGGAGGTTTGCCCGTTGCTCATCTCCTTCGAGACGATACTGGGCAGCTTTTTCAAATTCCCGGGCGGAAATAGCATCCTCAATCCTGCCGTCGATGACGCTGATCCGTCGTTGGACTTTCACCATTTCGTCCGGGACGGATGTCGTCCGCAGTTTGATCCGGGCTCCTGCTTCGTCGATCAGATCAACTGCCTTGTCGGGCAGGAATCGGTCGGAGATGTAACGGTTTGAGAGATGAACCGATGCTTCAATAGATTCATCCGTGTATTGAACCTGATGAAAGCTTTCATACTTTTCTTTTATGCCGTTTAAAATCTCTATGCTTTCCTGCTCAGTGGGGGCAGCCACTTTGATGGATTGAAACCGGCGTTCCAGGGAACGGTCCTTTTCAATAGATTTACGGTATTCATTCGGCGTTGTGGATCCGACACATTGAATATCACCGCGCGTTAAAGCAGGTTTCAGAATGTTTGCAGCATCCAGTGATCCTTCTGCGGAACCGGCCCCGACGAGTGTATGCAACTCGTCAATGAAGACGATCAGGTTGCGATTTTCCACGAGTTCTTTCATGATCGTTTTCAGCCGTTCTTCAAACTGGCCTCGATATTTCGTTCCGGCAACGATTAAAGAAATATCCAGCGCCAGAATCTTTTTTTCCAGTATGGGCGGCGGCACATTGCCTGACACAATCTGCTGAGCCAGCCCTTCCACAATAGCCGTTTTCCCCACACCCGGTTCGCCGATGAGGACTGGATTGTTTTTCGTCCTGCGGCAGAGTATCTGGATCATTCTTTCGATTTCAGTTTCTCTGCCTATTAAGGGATCCAACGAATCGTTTCGAGCTGCTTCAGTCAGATCCCGGGACAACTCAACACGGCTCAGCGGCTCTTTGGACCTGGCTGGAGTAGGCTTTTCGGGAGCGGCCCGGCTTAATTCTTCACGGATCAGTTCCGGATGAATGCCGTATTCTCTCAGAATCTCTGCTGCAATTGATTTGTCTTCCTGCAGCAACCCCAGGAGGATATGTTCAGTGCCTATATATTTATGGAAATAATGGTTGGATTCCTCTGCTGCAGTGTTTAATACGCGTTTACTTTCCTCGGAAAAAGGAAGATCCACAGAAGTGGATACTTTTTCCCGAACCAGCGTGCGTCCCTCAATCTCTTTGCGTATTTTCTGGATTGTAGACTGGGTTTTGGGGAAATAGCGCGTGGTTAGATTCTTATCTTCGCGTATTAACCCGAGAAGCAGATGCTCTGCTTCTATGGTCGGACTGCCGAACTGGCTGGCCTCGTATCGTGCAAAAAATATGACCCTTCTGGCCTTTTCGGTGTATTTTTCAAACATAAGATTACCCGCGCCCTCAGTATACATCTCTATTATAAGGATAGAACTGAAAGGCTGTAAAGACACAAAACAGTTCTGAGTTTAGAGTTCTGAGTTCTGAGTTTAAAACCTGCTGAGTTGGAATTCGTAAAGTTGATGGATGAATGGCGGAAGAGTTCTGAGTTCTGGTTTTAAAAACCTATTGTGTTGAAATTCATAGCAGAACTCAGAACCCAGAACCCAGAACTTAGAACTCAGAACTCTATACTATTGATAATGGGGAATGAAAAACAGGGTTAAAGCTAAATGCTGATTAGCTTTCCGTTTTCGAGGTGGTAGATCCGCGAGCAGGTTTGTGCAAGCTTTTCGTTATGTGTTACGAGGAGAGAAGTCAGGGTGTAACGGGCATGCAGCGTATGAAAGAGTTCTGCGATGCCCTGTCCGGTTTTGGGATCCAGGTTGCCGGTAGGCTCATCTGCAAGAAGCAGTTGCGGGTTCCCAGCCATAGCGCGGGCCAGGGCTACCCTCTGTTGTTCGCCTCCGGACAATTCCCCGGGGCGGTGGTGGCTGCGCTCCTCGAGTCCTACATCGGCCAACATTCTTTTACCGGCTTCTACCGTTTCATGGCCGGCTTTATCCCGAAGCAGCAGCGGCATCATGACATTTTCAAGTGCTGTAAATTCCGGCAGGAGATGGTGAGACTGGAATACGAATCCGATGGTCCGGTTCCGGAATATCGACAGTTCCAGGGGATTCAGGTTTGAAATTTCCCGTCCGGTAATCTTTATGGAACCACGGTCCGGTCGGTCCATCCCTCCCAGCAGATGCAATAGTGTGCTCTTGCCCGAACCGGATACTCCCGTTATGGCAATCATCTCTCCTTTATCCACCGTCAGGCACAGGCCGGTGAGGATTTCCAGACGCTGGCTGCCGGAGCGATAACCTTTACAGAGGTCATGGACTTCGATCAGGCTATTCATAGCGCAAAACCTCAACCGGATCGAGCCTGGCTGCATTCCGGGACGGATACAGTGTGGCCAGGTAGCTGATAAGAATTGCAGTGACGGATACCAGCAGTATATCCCATGCCTGAATATGAAAGGGAATATAAGGGATATTGTACACTTCGGCCTCAAGCCGGATAATCCTGTAATGGTTTAGGATCCAGCTGGTGCCCACTCCCAGAATATCCCCCAGGATGGTTCCAACCAGTCCGATAATGAGCCCCTGAAGCATGAATACCTTCTGGATTGTCCGGGGTGTGGCTCCCATGGCGGCGAGGATGGAGATGTCTCCCTGCTTGTCGAGTACCATCATAATCAGGGATGTTACGATGTTTAATGATGCAACGAATACTATGAGTCCTATAGTCAGAAATAGAGCAATTTTTTCCAGCTTCATGGCGGAGAAGAGCTGTCGGTTCATTTCCATATAGGTTGGTGCGGAAAAATCATTTCCGGCTTTGGCTCGAATATGTTCAGCGATCTGTGCCACATCTTTCAGGTCATCGGTTTTTAACTGGATGACGCTCGTGGAATCGGGCGGGAAATTAAACAGGCGACGGGCTGTTTCAATATGGACATATGCCCAGTTGGCGTCGATGTCCCAGAGACCGGTCTCGAAGATTGCCCCTACCCGCAGTGATTTCCAGGAATCCGTTCTTCCTACCGGGGTGATTTTCCCCATTGGACGTATAACTTTAACGGTATCCCCCACTGCTATACTCAGCTTCCGGGCCATTTCGTTTCCTATCATGATGCTTTCCTGGGAGACATCTCCATCCTCGCCGCCATGGGAGCCACACCCCGGACAATCCAGAAGGTATTCATGCTTCAGGGGCTCATTATCGGACTGGTTGGAACCATCCTGGGGGATATTC
>JARRLM010000152.1:0-5270 GCA_037386985.1 Acidobacteriota bacterium
CGGGTTTTGACCCGGTTATTGTCATGGACGATTGATATATAACTGCGAATTAGTTCCTTCAATGCCTGGGTGCTGTGTTCTCCGTGATAAACCGCTTTTAAGCCATTCGTGCGCAGTAATTCGGCCAACCGTCTTGCATCAATTTTATCTGCCTTGTTCTCGGATTTATTAATCCTTGGGGGCTTACAGACTGTTACCTGAGATACTTGGGGGCGGATCAGATCATAAAGCCAGGCTGCCTGCGTCCCTTCTTCAAAGGTCACATGTAATATGCCTCGCTGACCGCTGATAAAATCCAGAATTGTGGATGCTTTTGTTTCTATGATTGCTTCTGCTATTTGCTTCCCGGTACTGTTCAACACGGCAATGACTGTCATTGCCATGTGTACGTCCATGCCTATATACTTTATTTGATTCATTGAACGCTCCTTTGGTGATTTGGTTTTTGGTCTCACATTGACTTTATCACTGGAGGAGCGTTTTTTCATGATTCGCTTTGTCCTCTATGAATAAATAATTATTTCGTTTTTACACGTTAGTACCCTTACACCACTGTCTCGGTATTGAATCAGTGGCGCCCTTTCATAATGCGTAATTCGTAATTCGTAATTTGTAATTCGTAATTCGTTTACTTGAAATTGACGTTTCTCAAATATCAAGGCTCAAAATTCATTTTCTACCCAAGGGTTTTTAGGGATTGGTGAGCGTTTTGTCTCCGCGGTTTGGTATATTATAAATAACTGCAATGCATCCCCCGGGCATTGAACCATCAAATCGGAGGCATAAAAAATGCGTATGCTGCTCACCGTTACTTTCCCGCCAGAGCCTTTTAATACTCTTGTAAAAGAGAAAAAGGCAGGACAGATCATTAATCAGATTCTCAGCGAGCTAAAGCCTGAGACTGCCTATTTCACTGAAGAGAATGGTTCTCGTGGAGCTGTACTTACAATAAATCTCTCTGAACCATCTCAGATTCCATTTTTTGCAGAGCCTTTCTTCCTCAAATTCAACGCGGACTGCAAATTTAGAATTGCGATGACTGCTGAAGAATTAGCAAAAGCTGATTTAGATAATCTTGGTGAAAAATGGAAATAGCAGGATCTTTAATCATCTAAGAAGCGACGTGTCCTTACCAATAATTGCGTATTGGCTGAAAACGTTTTACTTATCAATTCGCGCAACTCTTCGATCCTATTTCTCTTATTATCACGATAGCCGCTGCCACCTCGCGCTGAATAAGGATTCGCCGGAGCCCAGAGAAATCCAGTCTCCCAACAAGGGCAGGATTGTCGCAATTCCAAAAGTCGGCGGGCTTCATCATCGCTACGAGCGACGAGCCGCCTGATCACGCGCTTTCTGTCCCCAGTTGTGCTTTTTACTTATCCTTCCGGATATTTGTATGAGCTGTCGTTGACCAGCGTTGTGAGGCAATCTTTTCCTCGTATCTTGGTGGCCAACGTTCAGCAAATCCAGGGCTTCCAACAATCTGAAACTGTCTGTCTTATCAGTTATTCTTTCTGCAGATGGATTTATTAGCAGGGACACCTAGGCTACACCCTGTTCTGGAGAAAAATCTGGTCAAATCCGCACAAAAGTATTTGAAAAGCCTAATATTATTTCTGATGAATCTGTTTAAAAGATAGAAACTCGCTTGACACATAATGCCCATATATAATTATGAAAAGGATAGTCTATAATCATTTGCTATTAATCCAATAAAAAGATTCTCATGAATAAATTACCGGAGAATTTGGAGGACCTGGGGCAGTTACGTAAGGAACACAAGCGACTGCTGCATGAATTCAACCGCTTAAAAGATGAAAACAAGCGCCTTAAAGAACAGGTTGGACTTGGTGATTTTGAGAGATCACCAAATTCCACACCCGGATTAAAACTGGAGAAAAACAACCCTGATGCGGAAACAACCGAAGGTATTCCCGATCCGATCATTTCCAATACTTCCGATTCGTCTGAAAAAATCAGGTTGTACATGACTCTTTTTAAAGGCCGGGACGATGTGTACGCCAAGCGGTGGGAGAACAGAAAGAAGGGCACTTCCGGATACTCACCTGTGTGTCTGAATGAATGGACTGCCGGGATATGCCCAAAACCGAAATCTCCCTGTTCCAGGTGCGCCCATAAATCTTACGCAATCCTGGATGAACCGGTCATCGAAAACCATCTCCGAGGAAACATTGTTGCCGGCATTTATCCCCTGCTTCCGGACGAAACTTGTACTTTTCTGGCAATAGATTTTGACGAAGCGGACTGGCAAAAAGACATCAACACATTGAGAAAGGTCTGTTCGGAATATGCAATCCCTCATGCTGTGGAGCGGTCTCGATCCGGCAATGGCGGCCATGTTTGGTTTTTCTTTGAAGATCGAATATCGGCAACTCTGGCGCGAAAGTTCGGGACGGCTCTCTTAACAGATTCCATGAACAGGAGGCACGAGATCCGTTTCAAATCCTACGACCGTCTTTTCCCCAGCCAGGATACACTCCCCAAAGGCGGACTCGGGAATCTGATTGCCCTTCCACTGCAAAAAGCTGCACGGGAGAACAACAACAGCGAATATGTTGATGAAAATTTCCACCCATATCCCGACCAATGGGCATTTCTGTCCACCATCCGGAGGCTTTCCGTGAAAAGCGTCGAACATCTGCTATCGAAGCTTTGCCCAGGTCACGAACTGGGGGAACTAAAAATCGACAATGAAGAGGATGACGGGGAATCGAAAAAACCCTGGGATATCCGTAGAATCAAACTCTCCAGAAACGACTTCCCCGACCGGATCGAAATTATTCGCGCAAATATGCTCTTTATCCCAAAGGCCGGGATCTCCCAAAGAGGACTTAATCATATAAAGAGACTGGCGTCTTTCAAGAACCCGATGTTTTTCAGGCAGCAGGCTATGCGCCTGCCGACCTATGGACACCCCAGGGTAATCTCCTGCGCGGATGAAACAGAAGACTATATATGTCTGCCGAGAGAATGCAGAGAAGACCTATCGAAGGAACTTGGGGAGATTGGAATCCATTATCGATTCACAGATAAAACCTGGGCAGGCAGAAGCATCGATGTTGAGTTCAAGGGAGAGTTGAGAGAGGAGCAATCTCTAGCTCTTGAACATCTGCTACGGCACGACACCGGCATACTTTCTGGAACAACCGCTTTCGGGAAAACTGTTGTTGCTCTCAAGCTGATAGCTGAAAGAAAAATCAACACGCTCATCCTGGTCGACAAGGTCAGTCTGCTTTCACAATGGAAGAAAAAGATTTCCGAGTTCCTGATTATAAATGAAACGCCACCTAATCAAGTCGAAGGTATCGCCAGGAAACGCGGAAGAAAAAAGAAAACCAGCCCGGTCGGCCAGCTTGGCGCGGGACGGAACACCCTGAACGGCATAGTGGATATTGCGCTCATGCAGTCATTGAGCAGGAAAGGCGAGGTCAAAGAATACATCCATGACTATGGGATGATTATGGCCGATGAATGCCATCACGCATCCGCTTTTACTTATGAAAGCATCCTGAAATCCGCCCGGGCAAAATACATTTACGGGTTGACAGCCACACCGACACGCAAGGACGGACACCACCCTATTTTCTTTATGCATTGCGGCCCTATCCGATACCGGGACAATCCTCAAAAACAGGCTGAGCAAAGGCCTTTCGACCATTTTGTCGTTCCCCGCTTTACATCGTTGAGGATCCCGTTCGAGACTGATGAAAAGGAAGCCTCCATCCAGGACTTGTACGCTGAAATTATCGACAGTGAAACCCGGAACCGGCAGATCGTTGATGATGTCCTTGCAAATTACGAGCTCGGCAGAAACTGCATCGTTCTCTCATTGCGTACCGCGCATGTCGAAAATATTGCCAATAAACTGCGGGAATCAGTTCCCGACTCTGACGTCATCACTCTTACGGGAGGAATGGGGGTGAAAGCAACCCGGGAGGTATTTCACCACATCTCTGAAACTCCGGCCGATAGGAAATTGATATTGGTGGCTACAGGCCATTTCATCGGGGAAGGTTTTGACGAACCACGGCTCGACACGCTGTTTCTCACCATGCCGATATCGTGGAAGGGCACCCTGCAGCAATATGCCGGACGACTTCATCGGTTGTATCGTACCAAAAAGGAGGTTCGCATCTACGATTATGTGGATGTACAGGTAGGCATGCTGGAAAGAATGTATCAGAGACGGCTTAACGGTTATGCCGCTATGGGTTACAAGGCAAAAGGCGAAGACGTTTCGTCCGCACCGATGGACATTATTTATAACCGGGAGAGCTTTTTCCCGGTTTTCATCAACGATATTGCCGCCGCCCAAAAGGAAATCCTTATCGTAAGTCCTTTTGTCAGGAAGAGGCGTTCTATGCAGATGATGCAACAACTGAAAACATCAATATCCGATAATGTCCGCGTCGCGATCGTCACCCGCCCCGCAGAGGAATACAAACCGGCGGATCAAAGCGCCTTGCAGGAAATCCTTGGCTTGTTTAGAAAGAACGGAATGCGCGTCGTATTGAAACCGAATATCCATCAGAAATTCGCAATAATGGACCAGAAAGTTGTCTGGTATGGAAGCATCAATTACCTGAGCTACGGCAATGCCGAAGAAAGCGTCATGCGCATCGAAAGCGCCCATATCGCAGGCGCATTGCTTGAAAGTATCTGAAGAATCCACAGGGAATGTTGTTTTCTTCCGATATTCCTGTTCTGCGATACTTCGAAATGAAACAAAATGGTTCGGGCACGACACCATAAACATGCAATATATTAAATATTTCTACGTTATGGATAGCTTTCTTAAGATAAAATCCGTTTGCATCAACATAAGAATTGAGATCAACCGTAAAGGTAACAACTGGATATGAATACTTTGAAGTATTTCAGTACAGGCATTAGTTCAATCCCAGCAGTCGCCGCATGGTATTTGGCCGATATTAGCGAATCGCGCGGTAAACAGGATCTGTTTGTTCGCCAGGCACCACAAAAATTGCGGGCATTACGGGAACATGCACTGATAGAAAGCGCGGTTTCATCAAATCGAATAGAAGGAATCGAAATTGAAAAACGGAGAGTAGGTACGGTTATCTTTGGAAAACCTCCTCTTCGAGATCGTAATGAAGAGGAAATTCGAGGGTATAGGGATGCCCTGAGAAATATTCACGAAAAACCCGACGACCTAACCATATCAATGAAAACAGTCCTGGATCTCCACCGATTATGCCGGAGCGGGACCGGGGACGCAGGCGAGC
>JARRLM010000152.1:5293-6964 GCA_037386985.1 Acidobacteriota bacterium
AAAAAAGGGGATATTATTTAAAAATACTCGGACGGGCGAGTTAGAATCCGGTTCAAGACCGTTACACCAAAACAGACAAAGCCTTACATGGAGAAACTGATCAAGCTTTACAGCCAATGCCTGGAGGAGGAAACTATCCATCCGCTCATAATCCTCGCCGCATTCAACCTGGATTTTCTGTGTATTCATCCCTTCCGTGATGGGAATGGTCGGGTTTCCCGTCTTTTATTCCTGCTTCAGTGTTACCACCACGGATATGATGTTGGGCGCTATATCAGCATCGAGAGGCTCATCGAAGAAAACAAGGAAAGATATTACGAGACTTTAGAACAAAGCTCTGTCGGCTGGCATGAAGGGAAGCATGATCCCTGGCCATACATCAACTACCTTCTTTTCATCTTGAAATCAGTATACAAAGACTTTGAAACCCAACTCGGAAAAATCAAAAGTCCACGAGGCGCCAAAACGCAGATGATCGAAGCAGCTATTGATACGTTCGGCAGCTCATTCACTCTTAGCCAGATTGAAAGCGCATGTCCCGGTGTGAGTCGTGACATGATTCGCCGCACTCTTCGCAACCTCCAGAAAAAGGGTGACGTTGAATGTCTTGGACGTGGTCCGGGTGCTGAATGGTGCAAAAGAGGCAATACCCTTAAAAAAGGGCAATAAAGAGGGTAATAATATTTTGTCGATGCAGATGGATGAGCTTCCTGACACATAGGTTGCAGAATATGGATCACCGAGGCCGTAGAATACGCCAGTGCCATTGCTTCGAGTTAGAATCCTCAAGGGTTCTGGTATATGCATACAACTGTTCGTGATCCGGTACAAGCAGATCATACCGTCCGTAAATTAAAACAGGATTAGATTTGCGGATCCCAATCATTTTTCGAAAGTAATTCAAGATGGATGATTCTTCCTGTTCTTGGTTTGCAACATTGATCTTCTCAAAATTCTGATTGACTTTGAGCCAGGGCGTTCCCTCAGTAAAACCCGCTTGTGTACTTATATCCCACTGCATAGGGGTACGCCCGTTATCACGGGAAATTTCCTTTTGTGCCATTTACGGCCTTGAAGAATCTGAAGAAACGAACTTCCTTGTGATGGAGCTTGTGGAGGGCCAGACGCTGGATGAGCAGATCAAATCCGGCGCAATCCCCGTTGAGGAAGCCCTAAAACTCGCCTTGCAGATTACCGAAGCCCTAGAAGCCGCTCATGAGAAGGGGGTGATTCACAGGGATCTGAAGCCAGCGAATATCAAAGTAACTCCGGACGGAAAAGTGAAGGTTTTGGACTTCGGACTCGCAAAGGCATTTGCTGGCGAACAGGCTGATCTGAATCTGTCAAATTCCCCTACATTAAGCGTATCCGCAACGCAACAAGGCGTAATCCTCGGTACTGCCGCTTACATGTCTCCAGAACAAGCAAGAGGGAAAGAAGTTGATAAAAGAGCGGATATCTGGGCGTTCGGAGTTGTGCTGTTTGAAATGTTAACGGGAAAACAGGTATTCACAGGAGACACGGTTTCAGACACCCTTGCATCAGTGTTAGCAAGAGAAACTGAGTGGCAAAGCCTTCCCCAAAATCTTCATCCACGAATCCGGTTATTGCTGGAGCGATGTTTGAAGAAGGAATCAAAAGACCGATACAGCGGAATCAGCGATGCGAGGG
>JARRLM010000152.1:7049-11749 GCA_037386985.1 Acidobacteriota bacterium
GCAAATCCGAACGGTGTAACAGTGCATACGGTTCCTTCAGAAAGATCCCGAGAGAAGTTTCGAACGATGATCCCATGGATTGCAGCAATCCTTATCTTGGGAGTAGTCATAATCGGATTAGCTCTATGGAAAAGAAAGCCAATAGACTCATCTAAGCCAACTCAGATTATCCGTTTAAACTACAATTTACCAGCCAACCAGCGTTTCAGTACTCCCATCTTGCTCTTTAGAGCAGCTCTCCGAATGCCTGAGTCTGTTTTTTATATAGTCTTCTTCGTCAGAGAGTCTGAGAAACTCCTTGGCGCTGCCGAATTCCCATCCTTTCTCTTCGAGCCTCATTTTCTTGCTGTTATGCAACGTCATACCCCCCCATTCTTTATTTGATCGTAGGAAATATTCTATATGCGATGCGAAAAGCCGGTAAACCACATTCCCATAAAACCATTTCCGAAGCCGGATTGGATAAGCTGATCGAAGAGGCGACAGTTGATTGCTACAACGAAGCCGAGCAGGTTTCCGGATTATTCTGCATGATTGAAGAAAGACTGGCTACTCCCTTCGCCACCGAAGTTATGGGCGTCGAAATTATTGTAGAAAAAATCGATCTTACGGACGAGGGAGCGATTGTTGCCGTATGCCGGCGCGGGGCCAACCGGCAACGCATCAATATTTTGGATCTGCCGCTGCCAAGTCCAAAACCCATCGGTTCCGAGTGGATTGACGCGTATCGCCGATGGGCGCAATGGAACTAACCGATAACACCTCCCTTGGCATCCCCCTGGCACACGGAATAGGGTTTGTTCTCAAATATCACAACTCAATGGATTGTGTCCGGTTCTTTCCCTTCGTTTTTCTGCCGCTGTTTCCTGACTGAACGATCAGTCTGCCTCTTATCGTCGGTAGGCTGAGCATATCGAACCCACCGGGCGAGTTCGGATATAGCTGAACTCCATTGGTCCAGAGAATATTTGAAATTCTGAACAAACCGGGAAATCTCTGCTTCGGCTCCCTTTTCAGATTCGCGCCTGTCCGGGTCATCCCATACCCGCGGTACTCGAACCATGCGGAATCCCGCTATCGATAAACCTTCTACCGAGAGCCGACCGGCGGAATCCAGTTTTGAATCGACTTGGATTTGTTCCAGGAAGCCCTTTACGGAAACCAGCTGTCCGCGGCGCCATTTGCCTTCCGTAAACACTTTATCCAGTTTGTCTCTCAACGAGTTAGCCCAGGAACCGAATGTTCGTGGCTCCGGAACAGCAGTCGTTGATCCGTGGGGCAAAGTTGCGCTCAGCACAAGATCAACACGGACATGCCGGGGTTTGGTCTTCGACGGACGTTTCGTTCGGCCCAGAATCTCCGTAAGCAGGTCTTCCTCGCGGGTGTAAGATCGGGCCGTTTCGAAAGGATTCCAGTTGAACGCTATTTTTGCCGCTACATAAAACGGCTCCGTGTCGGCTGTCGTGCTTCCCGAAATGTAGATTTTACAGCGCCGCCCCATGTCGTTCAGATCAACCGTCTCGGTTGGGTCCCCGACATATTGTCCCGACAAACCCGCATCCCCAAGGGCAATTTGCATCTGGTCGCGAAATTCATGGTAACGCATTACTTCCTCTCCTGAGCTATAGAAAGGCCGATAACTATCAGACAGTTGCCGTTATTAAAAGCAAATTTCACTCGCGGCGACAATACCCTTTCCCCTTAAGTCTCTTCTTCTTGTTGCCGTTCATCGTTATTATCCCACCCTCACAAATACAAGCAGCTAATCAGTCAACAACTTTTACCCTGGCTTTTTCATAAAATATATTTGCGGTGGAACTCACCGGGGTGCAGTTCCGCAAAAAGTCGGTCCTGGGATCGAAAACCACCGGCGCCATTGAAGAGATGGCGGCGGATTTTTTCGAGCGTTACCTCGAGGTTGAGCAGGCGCTTGGATTCCCTTTGGAATTCAATGATCCCCTGACCGGCATTTCAATACGAAAGCCGGAGGATGCAGAAAAGGCAGCCGAAACCGTGCGTTCGAAATGGAATCTGGGCGAGGATCCGATACCCAACGTAATGGAGGCCCTGGAGAAGAACGGCATCAAGGTGTTCGAAGTCGAGGTGCCGGAAGGTATGGATGGATTTTCCGGTTGGGCGGACGGCCACCCGGTCATTGTGCTCGGCTCGTGGCTGGACAAAGACCTGCCGCGCAAAAGGTTCACCGCTTTACACGAGGCGGCTCATCTTCTCATACACCCTCATTGCAAACTGAAGGGCAAGGAACTGGAATCCTGTTGCCACAGATTTGCGGGCGCAATGCTTTTCCCGAGAGAAGTCTTCGTTGCGGAATTGGGAGGCTTTCGTCACCGGATCAGCCTCGATGAACTGATAAGTCTCAAAGTTCGCTACGGAATGTCCATCGCTGCGATTATGCACCGCGCTCTTGATCTTGGTCAGGTCGACAGTTCGACTTACAAGCGGTTCGCGATGATTTACAGGAAAAATGGTTGGCATCGACAGGAACCGGGTGAATATTGCTGTCCTGAAAAGTCGACCCGTTTTGAACAGCTGGTTATGAGAGCAACCGTCGAGGAAAATATCAGCATGTCCAAGGGGGCGGCATTGCTTGGAAAAACTCTCGATCAGTTCCAGGATAAAATGAGCGGGTTTGCATGAAAACAGTTCTGGATGCTTCAGTTTTGATTGACGTGGTTTCGTTCGACCTGCCTGAGGCGTGGTTCAGCCTCGGGCACGAACATGTCACAACCACTCTCGTCTGGCATGAAGTCAATCGCAAATCCCAAAAGACGAGGCTTCAGGAATACGTAAAAAACGGAAGCCTCACAATCGAGCCTGTAGGAGCCGAAATGCTGACGGAAATCGTAAAACTTCATGCAGCGCTCAAAGGTAAAATCTCGCTTGAAGATGCGTCGGCGCTTCGCTTGTCAACATCAAAACAGGCTACGCTTCTTTCCAGCGACAAAGTCCTCAGAAGCTGTGCGGAGGATCTCGGCATCGAGGTGCACGGATTGTTGTGGATGATGGACGTTCTGGTTTCCCGCGGCAAGATGCTTCCTGGTGTTGCGGCCGACCGAATGGAACAGATGATCAACAAAAAAGCCACATGGCTTCCTTTGAAAGAATGCCGTCAACGCATCCGAAAATGGCGAAGCGAATGACACTAAAGGAACATCTGGTACCAAAAGGAAACTCAATTAAATAATTTTGGACATTTGAATTATGAAATACACTGTCATATTCGAACTTTCTCCTCCGTATGCATTTGGACTTCCAGAACAAGGCAAAATCGTGATTCCAGGAGGTGAGGGTTCAGTAAATGGGCCAACTCTGGACACTGTCACGGGAAAGTTAGTTGGTCATGGAACACTGTCGCGATATCGGGAAGATACAGATCGACTGCAGGTTCTACTTACACTCCCGTCAAGTACAATTCGGTTGAACGACAATTTTGCATTCGTTGAGTCGGAGGCTCCAGATTCAAATCAAGCTTTGGACCTCAAATCCAACCGAATATCCCTATTCACAAGGTATTTTGCATCCTAATTACCTGAAATAATTTTCCCCCCCGCTGAAAAAGACTTTTCATTCCAGCATCTGGTTTAATTACGGAAGCTGAGATGAGAAAGCCTATTCCTTTTTCATTTCAGCTTCGCTTTTGAGTCTTTTCAAGGATTTCAGATTAAAGGTGGTACAGAGTGATCCAAGGAAAAGCCCGAGCTTGATTGGAGTCAAATGAAATTAGAGAGAGAGCCCTCTTACCGTGAGTTTCTCTCCCCCTATCAAATGTAAGGTGATTACGATGAAAGAATATAAGATATCCGAAAATCCTTCAACAATAACAAGTGATGACTATTCCTGTATCCCCAGTGAATTAAAAGAGAGAAACCAGCGGGTTCGGTATCGCATTGAGGATCGCCAGGGCAAGTTGACTAAAGTGCCACTGAATCCTCGAACAGGTCAGAGGGCTTCTTCGACGGATCCATCGACATGGGGAACCTACGAGGAAGCTGTTAATAGCAGGATCGGCAACGGCATTGGATTTGTGTTCACACTTAACACAGGTATTGTCGGTATCGATTTGGATCACGTTCTTTATGATGGAAAGATTGAACCTTGGGCAGAAGAAATTGTCCGGAAGTGTAATTCATATACAGAGATTTCCCCCAGTGGAGAAGGGCTGCATATTTATGTTTACGGGGAATTGCATCCTGACGGTCGGAAAAACGGCCAGTTTGAGTGTTACGGGAAAGGCAGATATTCCACTGTAACAGGGAATCATCTCCCGGGAACGCGGTTGACTGTTGAACATCGGCAAGAGGATCTCCTTAGTATTCATGCTCAGATATTCGGCCACGGAAACAACGAATATGAGAATAATGATACGAGCCTTTCCGATGCAGAAATTATCAAGAAGGCTTCAAATGCACTAAATGGGGAGAAGTTTTCAAGACTCTGGCAGGGGAACTGGAACGAGTATCCAAGCCAAAGTGAAGCTGATGCTGCTCTATGTGGAATTCTGGCTTTTTATCTTGGACAGGATCCGGCACGAATTGATTCCTTTTTTCGCCAGTCAGGACTGATACGCCCGAAGTGGGATTAAAAGCACTATTCAGATGGAAGCACATACGTACATAAAACGATCAGTAGGGTTCTTGAATGGATTTCTACCGGGACTGTCTCAAATCATCCCGATAGTG
>JARRLM010000153.1:0-14034 GCA_037386985.1 Acidobacteriota bacterium
CGGTTCCAAGGGCAGACCGTGTCGCATAATCCGCACTGATAGCAGTATTTAAAGGCTTCTCCGCCCTTTTCCTTGATGACATCGACGATCTCTTTGAAATCGGATATATTCTCCACTGTCTCCCCGCTAACCCTGCAATGAATGTGTGGTTTTATAAGCTGTTCGCGTCACCTGCAACTACCTCGGTTCTTACAGGCAGTGGGACGCGTTCCCAGCCCTGTTCTTTTCAGTCTTTCTTCGACATCCGGGCAATGGCATCCATTACATTCTGTAATCCGTACTTGCTTGCCAGGGATTCCAACCCCACCTCTACCTCCTTCTGCTGAGCCGCTTCATCCTCTCCCACTTCTTCTTCCCTGGTTTCATAGATCAGGGCATCATGCATGCACCATTGCACGCACATCGGCTCGGACAGGTCCGGATCGCTTTCGCACATGTCGCACTTCAAGGGAAGACCGGAATCGGGTTCCTTGAAGGCGTCCCTGGACGGGCAGGAGGCCCGGCAGAATGCACACTCCTCATACTCCTTCCCGTCAATGGTGTACTGGTCCCGGCCCATACATTCGGCCGGGGCATAATCCCCCCCGTACACAGGAACGTAGATGTCCTTCAAGGGATGACGCACCACCCGGACGCGAGACCTGGCCGGATTATTGCTGCTGTATTTCGGCTCGGCGTGAAAAGCGGAGCAGATCATTTCGCATGCCCGGCAACCATTGCACTTATCAACATCCACTTTGATACCGGTAGTACGTATCCAGGAGTTCCTTCTCAAGCTCGGGAAATCTCTTCTTCCAGTGATCTTCCGGAGGCTTCTCATCCTCTCTGCGCATGCCCCGTCTGATGTTGATGGCGCGGACCAGCGTCCGGTATCGCTTTGCCGCCTGGGTCAGTCTGTCTTCATCCATGTCGATGCCGGCGCCCGATGAAATAAACTTCGGGTAGTTATGGATGTGGTAGGGAGGTTTCAAAGGGAAAGAAGACAGGCCTGCGCACATCCCAAGGGCATCGTCGATGTAATGCATCTTCTCCTGCCAGTCGACGATGTCGCAGCACATTTCAACAGTGGGGTAGAAAGGCATGGAATTATCGCCTCGCAGCTCCCAGTCCAGGAAATATTGCTTGAACCTGTCGTCCGGGACCTGGATCCAGTCCTTTACAAACTCTTCCCGCTGTTCCCTTTTTGGGAAAGGCATCTGGGGGAACTGTCCCTCGATTTGGGTTATGTTTATCTTCTCTCCGGTGCAGTACATCAGGAAATAAATAGGATTCAGCATTGAAAGCTTCAACGGGAGCTGCTCATGCTTTTTGATGTTATTGTGGGCATATTCTTCTGCGCCCTTGCCGATCTCCTTAGCCGCCCAGTAGGTACCGTTGGCAAGAACATCTCCGATACCTTCCCGGAGAACGATCTTGTCCAGCAGATAGTAAAATTTCCCCTCGTTGTCGGACGGCAGGTCCGGCAGGTCGCTGTCGGTCAGAATGCCGTTTTCATGCAGCTCCAGTGCAAAAGCCATAACCTGGGGCGTGGAAAATCCATCCACGCCATATTCCGTGGCCCGCTGCGCGATCTTCAGACCGAAATCCAGGTCGGAAAAAGCCGCCATCGTGTAAGTAAGCTTCGAAAAACATTTCATCATGTAGGTGGGGAGTCCGGGAACGGTGATGGTCCCGGCGCATTTCATCGGGCAGTTGTAACAGCTGATCAGCCGCGTCCTGGTTTTTTCCAGAGTCTTCGTCCATTCATCGGCAACTTCTTCAGTCCAGAAATCCTTCCGTCGAACACGGGAATTGCCCCACATGAAGCTCTCTGTGTGCCACTTCTCATCGTGAATTTTCATCTCCTGCGGCGAACCCAGCCCCGCTAGGATCGGCATCACTCCCGGGATGGGACTCTCTTCCCGCTTTTTGATGTATTGCATCACCTCGTTGCACAGGCCGATGTATTCGTCGGGCCGGGCGAGATTGATATCCCTGGTTCCACGGACAACGATGGCCTTTAATCCTTTGTCGCCCAGGACCGCCCCGATTCCGGCACGGCTGGCGCTGGATCGACCCTGTTCGATGGAAGCGAAATATACTCGGTTTTCACCAGCCAGACCGATGGCAGCCACCTGGACGTTGGGATCCTTCAGCTCCTGTCGAAGAAGCTCCGCCGTTTCATTGGAGCCTTTGCCCTGCAGATGGGAAGCGTCCCGGATTTCTACCTTGTCGTTGTTGATGTACAGATAGACAAGGTCGGGAGACTTGCCTCGGAGAATCACCTTGTCGTAACCGGCATATTTCAGTTCCGGCGCCCAGAATCCTCCCATCATGGAGAATGCCATCAGCTTTGTTTGTGGAGATATGGTACTGACAATCGTACGGTTGCAGCCGACAGCAGGCGTTCCGCACAGAAGACCGGCACTGAATATGAGCAGGTTATCAGGAGAAAAGGCATCCACTTCAGGGGGCACCCGGTCCCATAGGATCTTGGCATTCGTGCCCAATCCCCCCAGGTAAAGCTCGGTGTCCAGGGGATCGTTTTCCACCCTTTCTATGCTTCCACGGGACAGATCAATTTCCAGATTAAATCCTGTCTCTCCGTACCTCATTTGTTTTAACCCCCTCTAAATTAGAAAGCCTCTCCAATCTGTAAGCGAAAACCTTCGGGCGGCATCCTACAGAAATAAACCAACGGCAACCACCAGTTAAATCTCCTTCTCCAAGGGCAGCATGCTGAGCATGTTAAAGCCCAGCGACTTGAAGTAGGATATTAGATCTCCCTCGTACCAGTCCACTAAGGTTCTTACTTTCCTTACATTCTTCTTTTTGAAATGGTCAAGCAGCGTCTCTCCCAGTTTATGCCCGACGCCCATTCCCTGGTAGTCCTGGGCTACTCCGAGGACTTTTATCCAGCCGGTCCTCTCACCACGCCCGAACTCCCAGAACTTGACCTCCCCAAAGATGAAACCAACCAGTGCACGGTCAATTTCAGCGCCCAGGTTCAGGAGAGGATCGCCGTGCTGAAGCTGGTACACGGCAGTCTCTTTCAGGGAAGCCATTCTTTCAGCTTTCTCAGAATCATCCTCCCTTTCGATCTTATCAGCGATATTGAGAATTTCATCGAGATCATCCATGCCCAACAGCCTCGTAACAACCGTGGCCGATACAACCTTCCAGAGTTTGGTACGGCCGATTTTGTTATATCGGATCTTTCCTTCGGCGCGGAGGATCTCCAGATACTTGGCGACAGTATGACGGGTCAGACTCAGTATTTCTCCAACTTCTTCGATCTGAAGACCCGTATTAGAGTTCTGGATCAGGTTCAGTATCTGTGTCTGGCTATTTTCTTCCATGTAAGAACCGCCATTTATGGTATCCAATATCGGTTACCAATAGACTAGTAAAACCAAGCCTCTTCTGTCAACAATTTTCACACTTCAATCGCTTTCGGAATCTCAGGTCCCATAAGGGCCGGATGAGGAGGCGCCCCAATATACCGGAAAGACTTTAAAATTTATATTTGTATTATTATCAACAATTTAAAAAAATAATTCCCGGACTAAAACCCTTCAGGAAGCCTGTAGGAACAAACGATCTGTTTCCGGTAATTTTCATTCACGCAAAAAAATCCGCCCTATTGAAACCGATAAAACCGGTGAAAACACAAAAATGGTATCGGTTACCATAAAGATCAGTATTGTAAGCAATCGGTATGGATTATCTTCTCTTTAACAGGGTTCTGCAATAGGTATGGGTTCCCGCCCGGCCAGCCCGAGAATGGTCTCAATATTCCCGCTGAAAACCGCCTGTTTCCCGGATACACTGAAACCGGCGGCTTCCATGTAACTGTCGAGACGTTCAATCTCGCTTCTATGAGTGAACCAGGGCCAGTCGGTGCCGAAGAGGATATGTTCCGATCCGTGACGGTCCAGCATTTGGATGAACTGATCTTTCGTCAGGGTATGTGCGGCGTTTGACGTATCCAGATAGAAATTCGGCGCGGGCTCCAGGGACCGGATCAGCACTTCAAATGGAGCTCCGAGGCCTCCCATATGAGCGCCGATGAATTTGATACCCGGAAACCGACCCGCCAGGTCCATTAGAGCCTGGGGGGTCGTTGTATGCTCGGGATCCGTTCCGAAAAAGCGGTCTGCAAGGGTCAGGGTATCCAAAACCACAGCAAAGGGAACATGGACGGAGTCGTTAAAAGATTGAATCCGTTCGAACATTTCATACGTTTTGGCGTCGTTGAGTGAAAATTTCTGTGAGAAGGAACAAAGCTTGATAACGCGGACGGAAGCCCGGCTCAGATAGAGAAGTTCCATATCGATATTGCCGTAGTCCGGATGGAGTGTTCCGGCCGTATATAATCCCGGGATCCTGGATGCTGTTTCAATAAAATCCCTGTTGACCTCGGCAAGTTTGTTTACATCGGCGGTAGGAAGCATCAGGGCGCCGACGACATCTGCCTCCTTCATCTGTTCTATCAATGAAGACAGAGACAGCCGGTTTTCGATATTTTCGACCTGCAGACACAGTGCGCGGACAAGATCGGTTCTTGGAATGACATTCCCAATAATTTTCGAATTGAAAATATGTACATGACTGTCGAATATGCGCATGAAAAACGTCGAAGGTCTAAAAGTCGAAGGTCTTGAAATCAGTTCCAAGTTCGCAAGTTCCAGGTTCGCAGGTTCTGTTCACAAGTTCCAAGTTCCAGGTTCAAAAGCTAAAAGCCGTCTAAGGTCTAGGGTCTTGAAAACAGTTCCAAGTTCGCAAGTTCCAGGTTCAAAAGCTAAAAGCCGTCGAAGGTCTAAGGTCTATAAAGTGCAGATGCTCTGTTTGCTTGCCGGTTCCCGGTTTTTGGGTAAAACCCGGAACGGGAAACGGGAAACGAAAAAAGCAAGTAACAATGAATTGTATCTGCACTGTGACAGGCCGAAAATTGAGGCTGCACACAAGCGTGAACGGTAGATCAGGAATCTTTCCAGACCGGTTTGCGTCGTTCTAGGAAAGATTGGATGCCTTCATTGCCGTCATGGCTTGCAAGCACCTCATCGACATACTGCCGCTCGATTATATCCAGCGGTTCCTGAAGAGCCGCTTCCATTCCCGACCCGATCCGGACAACACGCGCATTCTGACGGATGGCAAAAGCCGAGAGGGGACGAAGATTTTTCTGATACCACTCGATGAGCTCCTCCTCCGGATTTTCCCCGGAAAGAACGGCCGTTACCATCCCTGATTTTTCCGCCGTCGCAGCGTCGATTGTGGAACCGGTTAAAATCATTCTCTCCGCCAGCGGTCCCCCAAGGCGCTGAGCCCCGATCGCGGCAAGAACCGGAGGAAACACACCGAGTTTTATTTCCGGACAGCCGAACGAAGCCGTAGGAGATGCAAAAAGCGATGACCGGAACCGGATAAGCCGCAACCTTTCGAATCATCGCATGAAAACCTGCGAGCATCGAGGGCGCCTGTTCTTTTTGATGTTCCTCAACCGAAGCGCCGAAAGAAAAATGCTTTCCGGCACCGCGAATGACTACCGCGCGCAGGTGGGAATTATCGCTTTGAGCATCAAGCTCCTTTGAAAGCGCCTGCATCATCTCCAGCGTCAGGATATTTCCCTTGGGTTTATTCAATTCCAGGCGAAGAAGGGTTCCGTCTTCGAGGAGAGTCGCACTCACAATCGGTGCAGCATTTTCTGTAGCCATATACAAACGCTCGCGGATGGTCTCGATTGTTCTTTCATACGATGCACCAACGCGATCCATCTTGTTCACAAAACAAATACGAGGCACCCCATATCGATCTGCTTGACGCCAAACCGTTTCACTCTGCGGTTCAACGCCCTGCACTTCGACTTTCGACGTTCGACCTTCGACGATTTTTTATGTACATGGATCCATGACCATGCGCTTTTCAAGCTTGTGCGCCGTCATGGCGGCGAAATATTCGTCAACTTTGGACATCGGCCCATATTCAATGAAAGGATCCAGCTTCACCTTGCCTTCCTCGATCAGTTTAAGCACACCGGGATAAGCTTCCGGAGCACAACCCCAGGTCCCATGGATCTCGGCATCGAACGCCATAAGATTGGAAAGCCGGACTTCAACCTTTTTCGGCGTGTACCCTACCTGCATCAAGGTTGCGCCACGCTCCAGAAGGCCGTATGCCGTAAGTTGACCGGCAGGGCTTCCGCTGCACTCGAAAATCTTGAAGTTCAGAGTGGGAATTCCCTTTCCGAAACCGCGGACCTGCTTGCGAAGTTCTCTTGGATCCTTGTCTGTGAGATTGATCGTTTCTTCAGCCCCATGGGCCGCGATCAGCTTCAGACGATCTTCTATTATGTCACAGGCTATAACTCGGGCTCCCATTGCGGCCGCGATTTGAACCACAAAGCCGCCTACACCACCTGCACCGACTACAATCGCTACATCACCCGCAGCGAGCTTGGCGCGCAGAATCGCCTGATAGGCCGTTGAAACGGCATCGGCCACAACGGAAAGCGCGGCGACGTTCGAAGACAGTTTTTCTCCGATTTCAATCAGCGGATGAGCAGGAACAAGAAAGTGCGTAGAGAATCCTCCGTCGATATCGTTCCCGGGCATTTTCTGGTTCGGGCAGGCATTACCGCGTCCCGACTGGCAGAATACGCATTCCCCGCAAGGCAGCACTGCCGGCACGAGTACGGTGGATCCAGTAAGAGATTCAAATTCCTTTCCGGCAGCCACTACCTTCCCGACAGCTTCGTGCCCAAGCACAAGGGGTATTCCTTTTTTAGTCGGGACAGACCCATTCGCATATCCCAGGTCTGTATGACAGAGACCGCATGCGATCACTTCCACAATGGCTTCACCGGTGCCAGGATCAGGAATCGACAAAGACCGGCGCACCAGAGGCTTATTCGCCTCCTCCAAAACATATGCTTCTGCAGTAATACTCATGACATCTCCTTAAAATAAGGTCTTAAGGTCTAAGGTCTAAGGTCTAAGGTCTAAGGTCTAAAAATAAAGGATTTAAAATACGCTCCCTAAGTCAAATAAAAGAAACAGAAAATTAAACCACGGACCGTTTGCTCCATCAGAGTAGTTTTTGACGTTTGCCGTTCGACCTTCGACCTTGAACGTTTTTATTATTTTGGTTTGCCGAGGACCTGTTCCATGAAGTCTTCGTCTACCAGAGCTCCTTCGGCTACAAGTTTTCGATATTTCAGGAAGTCGATTGTGTCGACACCCGTAATTTTCTTCGTATTGAACGCCCCGAAGCCAAGGAACGCTTCGCCCATCATATTCGCAGCCAGCCAGTGCCTGTTGGAATTCTTGGTTTGATCCCAGAAAAATTTCTTTTTATTCCGGATCCCGTCTATGGACATCATGAGGCATCCTGGAAACAGATTTGCAAAAGTCCATACAATCCTGTCGACCTCCGTGTCGAGAAGCGAGAAATCGTAATCGTTCTTTTTCAGCTTATCGTACACAAAGGACCTCGCCTCTTTAAACTCGTCTCCCTTCTTGAACTCTCCAAAGACAACCTCCCCGTCTTTCACATAAGTATCTGTGACAACTTGAGGATTTCTGAGCCACTGGCCTTTCTCATCCTTCAATACGGGAACGACCTTGGAAATCATATTCTTCGACTTCATCTTGTAGGCGCTCCACATTTCACAGCTGATGCAGTTCCACATTGCGTCTTCTGCAGTCAGAAACCACGGTAGAAAGTCGGAAGAACCGCCTACAGGAGCGGATCCATGCCTGGGACCGGCCTGGCCGTAAATGGCCAGGTCTGAAGATACAGCAAGGTCGCAGGCCAGTCCGATTTCCTGCCCGCCGGCGACCCTCATCCCGTTGACCCGGCAGATCACAGGTTTTTTGCACATCAGGATGGAGTCCACCATATTATTGAAGAGTTCCATATAAGCGCCGTATTCTTCAGGTCGCTTACTGTAGTATTCCGAGTATTCTTTGGTATTGCCTCCCGTGCAGAACGCCATCGGTCCTGTCGCGGTAAAAACAACAGCAACAACCTCCCGATCCACGGATGCATTTTCAAATCCGGCGATGACCCCCTTTACCATATCAGTAGTATAGGAATTATACTGATCCGGATTATTAAGCCGGATCCAGGAAGTGTAAAGACCCTCCACGGTGTTTCCTTTGGGATCCTTCAAGGGCTTTTTCTCATAGACGACACAAGGGGCTTCGGTCCCCCAGTGTTCCGAACCATAACGGCTATGGTCTTTCTTTCCATGCTCTCTTGGCATCCAATCAAGGCCCATTTGCGTCTCCTCCTTGCAGACTTATCATAGACAATGAATCATGTTTTTTAGCATCTATCCAGAAGCGGAATATTTCTCCGATTCCGCAATTTCCGATACTTGTAAAAATTCAGATAGCGTTTACCACTATCTTTTTTATAACCGAAGTGTCAAGAATTGAATACACGTTTCCATCAAAAAACAGGAGAGGTGGAGACGGGAAAAGGTAAAAACCCGGGCTGACACGTGCACAAGCGCGGGCAGGCTTCTATTCTGCATTCAAAAGAGAAACATCTGTTAAACGAAGCGATAAATAGGCTATTTCACGCGCAGGACAAGCTTTTGGAGGTCGCAGTCCCTGGAGGAATTTCCGACCATAATTTCAAATTCGCCGGGTTCTACAACCCGTTTCATGCGGATGTCGTAGAATGAAAGATGTTCAGGAGTTATTTCCAGGGCAACGGTTTTTACCTGCCCCGCCTCCAGCGTGACACGCTCGAAACCTTTCAATTCCTTGATGGGGCGGGTGACCGAACTTACCTTATCGCGAATATACATCTGTACAACTTCATCGCCCGTAACTTTACCCGTATTCGTGACTTCCACTTGAAGGACTGTTGATTCATTCGAGCGGATCGTTCTTTTCTTCAGCCGGGGACGGCTGAACTCGAATGTGGTATAGCTAAGGCCGAAACCGAAGGCAAAGAGCGGACTCACCTCATCAAACAGGTAGCCCCGACGTGCCGCCGGCTTATAGTTATAGAATGCGGGAATATGCCCTGCAGACCTTGGAACCGTTATAGGAAGCTTGCCTCCGGGATTTGAATCTCCAAACAGTACTTCTGCGACAGCAGGTCCCGTTTCCTGACCAAGATACCAGCACTCAAAAATCACCGGAACTTTTTCGGCCAGGTTGAGAACTGATAATGGCCGACCGTTGAAAAGAAAGGCAACGACCGGTTTGCCTGTTGCGGCAACCGCATCGACCAATTCATCCTGAAGCCCGACCATATCGAGGGAGGCCCGGTCTCCGAGATGGTTGCCCATCCAGGCTTCCCGTGAAGTCTGTTCGTTGCCACCGATGGCTAGAACAACTGCGTCCGCTTTTCGGGCAATTCTGGCAGCGGCAGCAATACTTCGGCGATCGTCCGCCGGATTGCTCGTCTGAACGTCATCCTGTTGCCAGGATCCTCCAACCGTGATCCTGCAACCCTCGTGATACAGAATCTTCATCGAATCTCCGACACAATCCCGGATACCCTGCAGCAAAGTGGAAGGATTTTTTGGAACTCCGCTATATCCACCAAGCATCACCCGATCCGCATTTGGGCCTATTACGGCAAGCGTTTTAATTTTCCGCCGGTTCAGCGGGGCAATATTTCCCTCATTCTTGAGAAGCGTGACGGTCTTCCGGGCAGCTTCGAGTGCCAGATGACGATGCGCATCGCATCCAACCTTTTTTTCAGCAGTATCCGGATCCACATACGGATCTTCAAAAAGCCCCATACGGAATTTCCACAACAGCATGGGAGCTACGAGAGCGTCTATCAGGGACTCCCGCAGAACCCCCTTGCGAACAAGTTCGACAATGTGTCGATAGCAATCCGGATCCGGCAGCTCTATATTCACTCCGGCTTCAACCGCAAGAGCTGCAGCCTGCTTCCCGTCCTCCGCGAGGTGATTGCCGAACAGTTCAGGCCGTTCGTGGAGTTCGCGGATGGCGAAATAATCCGACACGACATATCCCTGAAATCCCCACTCCTTTCTAAGAATTTCCTGCAGCAGCCATCTATTGGCATGCGAAGGCACCCCGTCGACTTCGTTGTATGAAGCCATCACACTGATGACACCCGCCTCTTGAATTGCCGCTTGGAAAGGAGGCAGAAACACTTCCCGCAGAACACGCTCGGAAACATTTACGGGGGCACAGTTGGTGCCGGACTCCGGTTGGCCGTGTGCGGCGAAATGCTTTAATGTGGCAATGATATTTTTCTTTCCCGTGAAAGCGGCATCCCCCTGAAACCCTACAACGGCAGCGACACCCATACATGAGACAAGATAGGGATCTTCGCCGAAGGTTTCTTCCACCCGGCCCCAACGTGGTTCGCGTGCGACGTCAACCACCGGAGTGAGTGCCTGATGGGTCCCACGGGCTCGTGCTTCTTCAGCCGTCATGGCATACAGACGACGCACCAAACCGGGATCGAATGTAGCAGCCAGCCCTATGGGCTGCGGGAAAGAGGTGGCATCAACAGCCGCATGGCCGTGAAGGCATTCTTCATGGAAAACAACAGGAATACCGTGCCTGCTGTTTGAAATAAAAAATTTCTGAATGGCATTGGTCAATTTAGCCATATCCCGGGCATTCTTTCCTTCTCCCGCATCGCTGGGACGCCCGACCTGCCCTAATCCCAGGCGGCTCTTGAAATAGGCCTTCGCTTTCCGTGCGTTGAAATTTCCCCGCTTGTCGACAAGCGATTGGCTTTTCAACTGCCAGATGCACATCATCTGTGCCGCCTTTTCTTCCAGAGTCATTCGGGACGGCGTCTATGGATTGCCGCCCGTACTCTCTTCAATTCTTCAATGACTCATTTCAGCAAAACAACTAAAGATGCCAACGGTTCAAATCAGATTGCGAATTTGAATTGTCTAATATACCCGGACCGGGTCATTTTTAAAGCAGTTTTTATGTTGGATTTTACAGACCTGACACCCCTCTTCAGTTTTGCTAGGATTGACGGATGGATATTTTGTCTCAGCTGAATCCTCAACAGCGGTTGGCTGTAGAACACGGCCCCGGCGCCGCACTCGTGCTCGCCGGCGCAGGCAGCGGGAAAACCCGTGTGATCGCCTATCGAGTCGCTTATCTGATTCGCAACGCCTCAGCCCGTCCCGAAAATATACTGGCCGTGACTTTCACCAACAAAGCCGCCAATGAAATGCGCGAACGTGTACAGCACATCCTGGGACCGTCCCGAAGCGCCGAACCGCTGATTTCGACATTCCATTCTTTCTGCGTACGCCTTCTCCGAAGAGAAATTCATCAAATCGGCTATAGCAGGGACTTTTCTATTTACGACACTGACGATCAGAAGCGCCTGATTAAAAATATCCTGAATGATATAGGACCTGTGAAGGATTTGAATCCGCGCGAAATTCTAAGCCGGATCAGTTACGCAAAAAACCATGGAACGCCGCCTGAATTATATGCGACCCGTTTCATTTTCAAAGCATCCGAGGATGTACAAAATGTATACATCCAGTACAACCGGCGCCTGCGGAGCACGAACTCTCTCGATTTCGATGACCTGCTTTTGAAAGCCGGGGAAGTTTTAAGGGAAAAGAAGGAATTGAGACAGTATTACAGCGATCTGTATCGATATATTCTCGTAGACGAGTACCAGGATACAAACCGCGCGCAATACGAGCTGCTATGCCTGCTGACAACCAGGCATAAAAACCTTTTCGTGGTCGGGGATGAAGATCAATCCATCTATAAATTCCGGGGCGCCGATATTCAGAATATCCTTAGATTCGAAAACGACTTTCCGGGTGTAAAAATCATCAAACTGGAGCAGAACTATCGTTCGAGTCTGAATATCCTGAAAGCCGCAGGAGCCGTTGTAGAAAACAATACCGAGAGAAAAGGCAAAACCCTCTGGACGAACAACCCGGGAGGAGATTCTATCACCTGTTATGCTGCGGCATCCCCCCGGGAGGAAGCCGCCTGGATCGCGGAACAGATCAAAATCCGACTCCAGGACGAGCCGGACAGTCATTTAGCAATTCTGTACCGTACCAATTTCCTGTCCCGGAACTTTGAAGATGTTCTGACAGATACCGGCATTCCCTATGCCGTGGTCGGGAGCGTGGCCTTCTTCGGACGTATGGAGGTCAAAGACCTGTTGGCTTATTTACGGGTTCTGTTTAATCCCGAAGATGATGTCGCCCTTCTCAGAATCAATAATACACCGCCCAGGGGGATCGGCAAAGCAACCGTAGATATGCTTACAGAAGTCGCCCTTGAAACAAACGTGCCGATTTTACAGGTCCTGCGGGCAAAAACGAAGGATTCCGATCTTCCGACAAGGACGACTCGTGCTCTACAGCGTTTTCAGAGCCTTCTGGAAAAATGGAACGATATGAAAGAGACAAGCTCCATCGCCCCGATCCTGGATACAATTCTCGAGGACATCCAGTACGAGCACATGATCCGGCGCAATGAAACCACAAGCGAGGCGGAAAGCCGCCTTGCCAATATCGAAGAACTCGTTCGAGCCGCTACTGAATCAGAGCAACGGGGTGAAACCGTAGCTGAATTTCTTGACCGCGCATCCCTCTCATCCGAGCTCGACCACCTGGATCCCGATGCCCGTGTTTGCCTCATGACGCTGCACAGCGCCAAAGGACTGGAGTTCGATACGGTTTTTTTGGCCGGCATGGAAGACGGGCTCTTCCCCCACTCGCTTTCGTTGAACTCCTATGAGGATCTGGAAGAAGAAAGGCGCCTCTGTTATGTGGGTATCACGCGGGCCAGACGGAAACTGTACGTCACCTGGACCCCTTTTCGAAAAAATTACGGGATGGAGGCCGGAACTCCGGCCAAGATGTCCAGGTTCCTGAATGAAATGCCATCGGACTTGATCGAACAACTCGAAAACACCCAACTCAATGAATTCGACCAGAGTCCCCGATTCATCCGCCGTTCCGATAAATCTCCAGGAAAAATCGCGCCCCGCAAAGGATATTCCATCACTCAAAGCGGAACTCAGGGAAAACCGAAAGTGCAGCCTAAATCAATATCGGAACTCCGGACCTACATTGAGGAACAACAAAAGAAAACAACCACATTATCAGAAGCGTCAAAAGGCAGGCTTGAATTAAAACCAGGGTCACGCGTCCATCACGACACGTTCGGCGACGGCATTGTATTGAGCCGGCAACGATCGGGAAACGATATCAGACTGGTTGTTACTTTCAGCAGGGTCGGGAGAAAATCGCTGATTGAACGCTATGCAAAATTGAAAGTACTTTAACTATACCCATAAAAACCACGATTTGCTGACGGTAATGAATAAAATTATAGATAAGCTGCACAGACCTGTTAAAACAAACCGGATACTCCAACATACGTTGCGCTCCGCCGGCACATGCAATTTCTTTTAGATAACCGCAAACATTGATATGCATTCATACCAAGTAAAATAAGGGTTTTCATGCATAACGCAGCCAAATTCTTATCATCGTAACAGAAAGATGGTGGGGTAATCCAAGCATAGGAATTTGAAACACATCAAAATGTCCTTTATTCCATGAGTAATATTATTTAACTTAATCATCGCTCATAGCTTGCCTTTTTCTGATTTGAAGGTTAACCTATTGCGCAGATGAGCGGTTATATCATTCCACTAGAGGAGGATGAAGATGGCAAAAGCCAAAGCTAAAGCCAAACCCAAAGCCAAACCAAAACCAAAAGCAAAAGCAAGACCCAAAGCTAAACCAAGGCCAAAAGCTAAACCAAAACCAAGAGCTAAAGCAAAGCCAAAAGCTAAAGCAAAAGCTAAAGCGGCTGTGAGTGAAAAACGCGAATATAAAACTCCAGAGTCTGCTGCCAAACAGAAAGCCCAGTTTGAAAAGAAGGGATACAAGGTTACACGCAGAGGCAATATCCTGTTTATCAAAAAATGATAGCGGATAGGATAGCCTTTTTTCCTTTCAAGGGAAAACCTCCTCTATTGGCAAATTCAATAGAGGAGTTTTTCTTTTAGTCCATGACAATACCCAACTCCCTGCCG
>JARRLM010000154.1:0-10820 GCA_037386985.1 Acidobacteriota bacterium
CTTGCGGGCCGCCTTTAAGTGGCTGCTCAATAACCGCTTATGATGTAAGTCGCAAGCAAGCTTGCGCACCAAATGCTTCGCATGAAATCGGATAGTCATTAAAACATCGCTATTTCTTTGGTTTTGAGACACCCTCCTTGCTGCCGCCTTATGTTTGATTGTGAAAATAGAATTCAGAAATCATCGATAATCTTAAGTCGATCGAAGCGAAAAGATTCCACTTTCCGGCGAAATGAAGGCTTGGCATTTTGTTGAAACCAGGATGCCGAGCAATAAGGGTACTGCGTTGCTGTTTTAACCAGCCGGTGTTTTACGGGATTATTGTTGACGTAATTTATACGCACCAACCAGCTCCTTTCATATGTTAGGCAGGTATCCCAATACTGATACCAGACCTGCCGTCCTTGAACCCTATCCCGGGCATTCATTTCTCGCGAAGTAGTTGAATGAAGTTCATTAATAAGCTTTGAAATAGTAGATCCAGATTTCGGAGAACCTGCAATGAAATGATAATGATTTACAAAAACAGACCAACAATGAACCGTCCATCCACGGGCCAAAAGTAGTTCAAGAAGAGTGTTCTGTAAATAATTGAGACGGTCATGGCCTTTGAAATAATGCGCTTTATATAAGGTATCGGCTGTAACTATGTAAGTCGTTTCAGGGATAAATCTATGAACAGGGCTATATGGTGCCAGGGTAGTGTCATGATCTCTATAATCGGGAAATAGAGAGATGAGCGAAGAAAAAAGCTTTCGGGGGGGATATTGTGAACGGATTTCGGTAAAGAATTGGAATGAAGGCGGCGCCAAGGAGCCTGTCTCAAAACTCTCAGGCTTCATTATTCGATGGCTTTTTGACTTGGAGTGCGGCCCGCAAGCGAAGCTTGCGCGCCGCCTTTAAGTGGCTGCTCAATAACCGCTTATGATGTAAGGCGCAAGCAAGCTTGCGCACTCCAAATGCTTCACCTGAAATCGGATAGTCATTAAAACATCGATATTCCCTTGGTTTTGAGACAGTCTCCAAGCTCCCGCACTCCAAGGGATCTACGTTTTGCGATATAGGATGTTTTGAATTTTACAACAAGTCATAGTTAGCCGATGTCTATTTCATGATCGTGTGAAATTATTTCTGAGTCGGCACATTAGCATGGAGTACACATGAATCCCCAGGACATTTTGAAATCGGCTCAGAGTTTCATGGAAAACAGGATTCTCCTTTCCGCGTCGGAACTGAACCTGTTCACGTTTCTAAAGACACATCCATTGTCCGCGGATGAAATCAACGAAAAAACCGGAGGCGATTCCAGGTCTTTGACCATGCTGTTGGACGCGCTTGTGGCAATGGACTACCTGGTCAAGCGGGACCAAAAATATTGCTGCCAGGAATCCGCGGGCCGATTCCTGGCTGCGGATTCCCCGGACTCGATTCTTCCCATGGTCCTCCACATGGCATCGCTCTGGCATCGATGGTCCCGCCTTACGGATATCGTACAAGGAATCGAAGGATCAAAAGAAGAATTCCAGTTCTCGAGGAATCCCGATGAGCTGCGCGCTTTCATAGGCGCCATGCATGTCGTGTCCGCGCCCCTGGCCAGAAAAACCGTCGCCATAGCCAAAGCTGAATCTTCGAAAGCCCTGCTCGACATAGGCGGGGGGTCCGGATCCTACACCATTGCCTTTTTAAGAACCGTAGCAGGCATGAAAGCAACGCTGTTCGATCTGCCCGAAGTAATCGAAATGGCTCGCGAACGTCTTAAAGCCGAGGGGCTGCTGGACCGGACAACACTGGTTGCAGGGAACTTTCATAAACAGGAGTTGCCGGAGGGAAACGATCTTGCCCTTATCTCCGCTATTATTCATTCCAACAGCCCGGAACAGAATCTCGATCTTTACCGAAAAGTTTTCCGCTCCTTGAATCCCGGCGGTCGAATTCTGATCCGGGATCATGTCATGGAACCCGACAGGGCACATCCGAAAAGCGGCGCCCTGTTCGCCATCAACATGCTGGTGGGAACCGAAGGGGGCGGCACCTATACCTTCAAAGAAATTGAGGATGACTTGTTGACTGCCGGCTTTACAAAGGTACGGTTGATTCAGCAGGGCGAGCAGATGGATGCCCTCGTAGAAGGGTTCAAGCCATAAAAAGCAACTTCGTTGAACGTGTGAACGTTAGACGTTAGACTTTGGACGCAAAGACATTAGACGTTAAAGACCAACGTTCCGATAGACCGTTTATGATGCATAAACGGCAAAGATTATGGAATCCGTCAAACGGGTGGTTTACTCTTGAAAAGCAGGCCGGAAGTCCGCAAAATGATGCGCTTATTGTATAATGTTTGTAATCGTGGCGACGTAGCTCAGTCGGTTAGAGCGTGGGATTCATAACCCCAAGGTCGGCAGTTCGATTCTGCCCGTCGCTACCAGAGCAATTATACAAAGCCGCTTTGCAGCGGCTTTTTTATTGCAGTCAGGGTTATGCAGGTCTTTGATTTTTAATCCGTTGGGAGATCCTCCGGCTCTGCCGGGAAGGCAGCAAAGGTTTGACAGATCCGGGAATCTACAGGGAATGCTCTCGCGTGTGTTTGACCTGCAAGGTCAGGTTATTATCGTCGTTTAAAAGACACGTACACTCGGTATCGGAATCGGTATCGACCCCGATAATCCTGTTCGTGCCGCTTTGAGCCGCTCACATAATCGAGCTTCCGGCTTTGAAGGAGGGCCTATGAATTTAGCGCATTTTAGTGCCAGGTTTCCAAAATCGGCAGTAGCGGAAGCAAATTTCCTAAGATTGCTTTCACCAAACGCAACCGAAGCTATTTTTCTGCTCCGTATTCTTTCAGAAGTTTTACTGTTTCAGTGTGGCCCTGGGCTTCCGCTATTTGCAAAGCCGTGTATTGCTCCATCAGCAGTTTAACGATTTCGCCATGGCCGTTCCGTGCAGCAAGGACCAGTGAAGTGGATTTATTATTGGTTTTCTCATCCACCTTTGCTCCGGCATCCAGTAACAGTTTGACAATTTCCGCATAGCCATCCCGTGATGCCGCATGCATCGGATTTATGCCAAAATTATCCTTGGCGTTTACTTTGGCCCCAGCTGAGAGCAGCAGTTTGACAATTTCCGGATGGTTCCGTAAAGACGCTAAATACAGCGCAGTAACACCGTTATTATCCTTGGCGTCTACTTTAGCCCCGGCTGAGAGCAACAGTCCGGCAATTTCTATATGATTATTCAAGGACGCCAGATATAGGGCCGTCATGTCGTTTTTTCCTTCAGCGTTTACTTTAGCCCCGGCTGAGAGCAGCAGTTTGACAATTTCCGCGTTGCCATTATGTGATGCTAAAAATAATGAGGTGCCTACTACAGACTCCCTGCTGATTTTTCGAATTGTTGACATACTTTGTCGATCACTCATTGTTCTGCTCGCTACAAGACGTGTATCCTGAAAGAGTATCTCGGCATTCACATCGGCGCCGGACTCCAGTAATAATTTGACGATTTCCGGGTGGCCGTTCTGTGATGCCGCATGCAGCGCGGTAACGTCGTGTATGGCTTCAGATTGTAGAATACCTGGCAGCTTGAGGTATGACTCGACATCATGGGCCATCTTGGCATTTTTATTTGCCCCGGCTGAGAGCAACAACCTGACAATTTCTGTATGGCCTTTCAAGGAAGCCAGAAACAACGGTGTCATTTCCTCATTTGTCCTTATATTTACATCCGCCCCGGCTAAGAGCAATCTACGAACCGCATCAATATCGCCCGACGATACCGCTTCAGTCAGTTCATTGATGCTTTCGGAATGCGTATCCAACTGCTCCTGGGCAATCAAAAGATTGAAGCAGATTGCTGCGCCAAACGTAATCAGCCAAGCGGTTCTTAAATATTTGCGTATTCGTTTATTGCCGAGCATTGACTCACCCCATTTCATTAATTATTCCAGTTTGCCCTCACTCTGCAAGGATTGGATTTCCTGTTGTGCGGCCGTAAAAAGAGGATTGATTTTTAAAGCCTGTCGGAAGTTGCCGATGGCCTCCTCGGTGCGTCCAAGAGAAGTTAAAATTATGCCCAGTTGATAATAAGCAAGATAATTCGTTGAATCCATTTCAATCGCTTTTTGATAATGGGAAATTGCCTCACTGAAGCGCGCCAGGTCGGCAAGAGCCTTACCGAAGTAATAATGCGCCGTGGCATCCTCCGGTTCGGTTTTTAATGATTTCTCAAAGTACGGAACAGCTTCCCGACTATTCCCCTTCGATGTGAGAACAACCGCAAGGCCCAACCAGGCTTTGGCGTTATTCGGATTGGATTCCACCGCCCTCCTGAATAGAGCCTCCGCCTCATCCGCCTCTCCCTGCTCCAACAGCCAGTTTCCCAGTTTATTCTGTGCGGGTTCGAAACCAGGTTCGATTTCCAGGCTTTTTCTATAATGGGACACAGACTCCTCAATCCGCCCCTGAAGGCTCAAAGCATATCCGAGGCCGTAGTGAGCCTGATAATTATCCGGATTCGACTCCAGAATCTCTTCAAAATGAGATACGGCTTCATCAAATTTTTCTGTTATCGTAAGCGTGACGGCCAGGTTGAGGCGCGCCGATTCATGGGCAGGATTGATTTCCAGCGCCTTTCGGTATTGAGCCATAGCCTCATCCCTTTTACCCTGATTACCCAGGACAATGCCGAGATTGGCGTGGTTGTTGGCTGGTTCATATCCCAGTTCCAAAGCCTTTTTAAAATAGGCGATCGCCTCATTGTCACGGCCCATCTTTTCCTCTGCAAAGCCCAGATCCGTGTACACTGCCGGCAGCCAGGGGCATTTTTCACGAACGGCGCCGAACTGCCCGGCGGCCGACTCATACTCGTTCTCGTCCAACAGCAATTCTCCGAAGGCTCGGCGCAACGTACAGTCGTCCGGCGCCTGCTTCAGCGCCTCTTCGTAAGTCTTCTCAGCATCCAGGAATCCTTCCCTTGTCGAAGAAATACGCTCAAGTTCCCTTATCCGCTCTTTCAACCCTGCCATCCGTGCCTCATGCCCCAGTTGGTTCGTAAATGGTGGCCGCGACATGAGAGGCTCCATCGATTGCAGCCTCTCGAGTTCATCCTTCGGCGTCAGCGCCAGCGCTTTGGCACTTTCCTGCAGGGAAAGCGGCGGCGTCTGTCCGCCCCCTGCGGCAAGTTGAGGCAATGCCCTTTCCACACCGTCAAAAACAGCGCGTGCAAGCAGGTAATTGCCCGCGAATTCGAAATGAACATGCTCGAAGAAGAGTTCCTCACCAGGTATCCCGCCCCGCGAGGCGTCTTCCGTGCCCAGTATCCGCTCGGCATCCACAATATGTGCCCCCTCACCCGCATATTCCACCCCAACCTCCCGGATTATCCGGTTGATTTGCGTGTCGGCCCGGAATCGCAGAACATCCAGATCACGGGCGGCGATATAATGCCCCCGCGCTTCTTCATACTTCTCCTCCTTCATAAGGCAATGCCCCATGCGATACCGCAGCTCCGCAAATCGATCGTCAATTCGCGCCGCCGATTCATATTCCTCCAGGGCTTGCACCCACATCCCCGCTTCTTCCTTTTCGACGCCAGAATTGAAATACGATTCCCACTCCTCCAATTCCCCGACTGAAATGCCCGCCCCGTGCTGCGACGAAAACGGCGGACAGTCCTTCAGGTTCACCGCAACTGTCGAAAGGATTATGGGTGTCCCCGCACCACGGCCGATCCTGCATATGCTCTCAAGGTTCCGCCGGAAATTATCGTACACCGAATCCAACCTCCGATCGTCTGCCGCTATCGGATTGTCCAGAAACATTTCCATCCCGCCCCACTTCCCCGGCTTCTCCCCGGAAGTGCCTAAAACACCTGTCAATTTCTCCATCATCTGTCCTGTCCGCATCGATTTCACCCATAGGTTCGCTCGTATGACCGACAGATTGGGCGTCCATCTCTGAAATACTGTCGCAGGACCATATGGCCCCACCACCTCGTTATTCCCCATGTAGACAACAAATAGATCCGCTTCATGCCCGGCGCATTCTTCCGCGATTTCCCGCACAACGTGCGAGTTGACGGCCGTTACGGCCGTGTTGACAACCTCAAAACTGTTGCCCGGATACCGGTCCCGAAGCATCACCTCCAGCACCCTTCCAAAACTGAATCCGGGTCCCGGCACTCCATACGCCGCCGATCCGCCCAGTATAAATATCCGGATCCTTCCCTCCTTCTTTTCCCCTATAGCCCCCGGTATCGGTTCACGCGACAGTTCTTTTGTAAAGAACCTCCACCCGAATTTACTGTTTGTGACATACAATCCTTCCCTGTCCGGACCGAGATAGAATTCAGTCGGATACCCGTAACCCGCTATTCGTAAACCCGCTTCCAGCAAACTCAACAAAAAGAGTGGAACAAGAATCAGCGCTGCCAGGCGGAATGCCCAAACGCGTCCCCTCGTCTCCGGCGTCTTCTCCGTTCTCTTGTCACCACCTGTTGCCGGCGCCTTTACCGGCGGTTTTTTTCTCCCGGCCTTTTTTCTTCTTGATGCCCTCGATGCCACCGGCCTGCTCCAATTAGTTCCTGCCTGACTGATGATGAGAATATTCTTTCTTGTAACAGCTTGTGAGAGGATATGTCCGCTGGTTCATAACTGCGTCCCGGTTTCCGTGATGAAAATATGGATGCGGGAAAGTTGATATAAGCCATAATCTATAATTCAGCAAATGACACAGCCTCTTTTGTGGGTGAGTGTATCACTGATTCAGGCACACAGGGCAATCGATTTTTAACAGTCGCCCGGTCCACTAAAAGTAATATTTGTTCTTTGACGTTCGACGTTGAACCTTTTCGCATATTCCCGATACTTCCGTACTTTTTTAGCTCGTTATGTAATAATCGGTCGATTCGCACGTTTAAGAGATGAGGAAAGCGGAAATGGGAATATCTCAAAGTTGTGCAAACGTGCAGTCTATGGCTATGACATCACCAACAAATTTTACCGAACTCTACGATCGCCATTATTACGCCGTATACCGTACGGCTCTCCGTGTCACCGGAAATCCGGCTGACGCTGAAGACGTTCTTCAAACCGTTTTTCTCCGCATTCTCAACCGTAAAGACCAGCCTGCTATGGAATCGATGCCGGAAGCCTACTTCCGGCGCGCGGCTGCCAACGCGGCAGTGGACCTGCTTCGCCGTAGAGTTTCGCATGCCGAGACTGAACTCAAGGAGGCATCTCTTCACTACTCAACAGAAAACAGTTCGCTTTTGAAAGAACAGTTGCGACGGGCTATAGCACTGCTTCAAGAAGACGATGCAGTCCTGTTCCTGTTGCGTTACGTCGAAGGACTGTCCAATGGAGAACTGGCGTCCATGCTGGATCAGGAAAAAAACAATATTGCAGTTCGGCTGCACCGGATACGCCAAACCCTGCAAACCGAACTGGAGCGCACATAAGGAGGTCTGCGATGTCGGAAGACCGCTTGGAAAAAGCAATCGAAGCAATGAAAAACGAATCCTTAGATCCCGAAAAGATCGAAATCGCACAGGCACGCGTCCGCCGGAAACTGGAAAGCCGCGATACACCCGTATGTGAAGAATTTGCACGGGATTTCCAGGATTACGTGGAAGAAAAACTGACCGGAAATCGAAGACTTTTACTGGAAGACCACCTCAGCCGGTGCCCGAATTGCCGTACACATCTTGCCGAACTGAAGGGAGAGCGAAAGGTTGCCGTAATGCCCGATCGCCACGACTCCCGATGGCCGCGCTGGGGAACATGGGCGGCCATAGCAGCTGCAGCCGTATTTGCGCTCTACCTGGGCCGCAACAGCCTCGACACCCTGTTTGCTCCACGAGGAGCAATCACACTCCAGCTGGTAGCCGTCGCGGATGTCGATGCCTTGCGGGCAGGCCGTCACGCAGAGGGCGCAATCGATGCAGTCGCCGAAGCTGCTGGCGTCGAAGACCAGGCCCTTCTCCTTGGCCTCTCGAAACGAAAACACGGTGTTTTCCCTGCGCAGCGCATGGAGCGGCAATTCCATACAGCTCCAGCGGGGAGATATTATCGTTCAGGCAGCCAAGCAGCGCCGGGGACACCTGCGCGTACAGACACGCGACTCCCTGACCTCGGTAAAGGGCACGGTATTCGCCGTTTCGGCGGGACTCAGCGGCACCCTGGTCTCCGTCATTGAAGGTTCGGTTGCTGTAGCCTATTCGGGAACAGACGTCCTTTTGAGCCCCGGGGAACAGGAAGCTACCAATCCCGCCCTCGAAAGCTCGGTTGAGCAGGCCATTTCCTGGAGCCCGGATGCCGAAACTTTCGCCGGCATGCTGGCTTCGCTGGTTCAGGTTGCGGAACAGATTTCCGAAATTCCCTTGCCGCAGCTCAGGCCCGAATCCCGACTGCTTCAATTCATGCCTCCGAACATGCTCGTTTATGGCGCCGTTCCGAATCTCGGAGACAACCTCGATCAGGCTATCTCCCTAATGGAACAACAGGCTTCGGAGAATTCAGATTTCAGCCAATGGTGGGATTTCGGAGGCGGAGAGAAGTTAAGGGACATGACCAATCTGGTTCAGACCATAACGGCACATCTGGGAAATGAAATTGTCTTTGGACTCTCCGCGGGCACTACAGGAGGAGAGGAAATCCCGGTCATTCTCGCTGATGTTCTGCCGGGAGAAGAAGCCCAGCTTCAGGATGCCCTTGCCGCACTGAACAGCGAAGCAACTCCGCTTCCCTATTATCTGGTCGAAACGCTGCTGCTGGCATCCGATACACAGCAGAATCTCGACTGGCTGCTGGGCAACCTGGGACAGGGCGCCTCCAGTTCCTTCGCCTCGGAACTTGCCGCGCGCTACAACTCCGGTTTGAGCTGGCTCTTCGGCATCAACATCAGTTCCATCCTCACACAATCCGGAGATACGGCCGAATTCCCTCCGGCCCAGCAGGTAAAACACCTCTTCTTCGATCAGCGCAATGTGATGGGAATTGATGAAAACGAAGTTACGGTCACGTTCAATGGCCCGCGCGTGGGTCTCACCTCGTTTATGACGAACACCGGTTCCGGATTAGCAGCCGAATACATCACCGGGGATTCCCTGGCCGCCGCCTATATCGCCACACGAGAGCCGCAGCAGCTATTTGAGGAACTGATCGCTCAGCTCGTTCCAATGGATCCATCGATCCTCGATGAGCTGGACCAGGCGGAATTCGAGCTTGGAATCGATTTATCCAACGATCTGGCTCGCGCTTTTGGTACGGAGTCCGCATTCTCTCTTGAAGGTATTTCTACAGCCGGACCGGCATGGACAATGGCGGTCCTGGTGAACGATTCCTACACTCTTGAAGATTCAGTCCGGAAGCTTGTGGAGGTCTGCAACCTGAAATTGGAAGGGGCAGGACAGGCCAGGCGCATCCACTATAGCCAGGATACGATCGATGGACGAACATGGACGACGATACAACCGGACTGGGTACCGATGTCTGTGACCTGGACTTACGACGAGGGTTTCATGGTAGCTTCCTCCGACCGCGCAACGGCGCTCCGAGCCATCACAACACGGAACGGCGGCATGCCGCTGATCTGGTCCTCCCCATTCCAGCAGCAATTGCCTGTATCGGCCGGGCTGCATCCTTCGGGATTCGCCTGGCTGAACACAAAGGGAGCCCTGCAGAACCTTGCGAATCTGGTTTCGAATACCACCATTCGTGAATTAATTACAGAGCGCGATCCGATACTGGTTGCTTTTGACGCGGAGTCGGAACAGATCCGCGCCGTCAGTCGTACCAGGTTATCGAGCGTTCTCATGGACATGATGCTGCTGCAGGGAGTGAGCAGAACACAAACCGAACAACAGTGACAACTGTTGCAAGCGTGAACGTACGAGCATATGCAAGTGCGAATGCGCTGATCAACACCGACCCGGGTCTGAAAGACCGTCCTCAAATAGGTGTTTTAATGACTGAAACCGCAATAGAGGTTAAACTAACATTTCCGGCTGTTTTCGTTTAACATCGACCCAGGCCCGGAAGGGCCGGTAGAGAATAGCCAGGGGCGTAAGCCCCTGGTAGATGCGGGGATTGAACCAAGCCCTGGAAGGGCGACAGGCATTTCATACAGACTGATATCTGTCGCCCCTTCGGGGCTCTATTTAAGACCCTACCCATTCCGGGGGCTTACGCCCCCGGCTATTTTCTTAACGCCCTTTCAGGGCTTAACGCAGAATTTGTTGAGAAATAATTGGAAAAGGCGGACAAAACAGAAAAAAGTGGGATGGAAACTCCGGTAGTTGAACTGGAAAACCTGGCGGTAAGATTGGGACGTCGTGAAATCCTTCACGACCTCTCATGCCGTCTGGGAGTTTCAGGCGAAGGGAAGGCGATCGGGCTGCTGGGTCCCAATGGTGCGGGTAAATCCACCCTGATCCTTACATTACTTGGCTTCCATAAACCCGTTCACGGGCACGCGCAGGTACTGGGTTATGACTGCCAGGAACAGGTGCGGGATGTCAGAACCCGGATAGGCTATATGCCTGAAACGGATGCCTACATCGCAAATTTGAACGCTGTAACGACATTGCGGCTCATGGCGGAACTGTCAGGTCTACCGGGGGAAAAGGCCCTCGAAAAGGCTCTTGAAGCGCTGTTTCAAGTGGGTTTGGGTGAGGCACGCTATCGCAAGTTGAGAACCTATTCGCTGGGCATGAAACAGATGGCCAAGCTGGCCCAGGCTATAGTCCATGGGCCGCAACTCCTGATCCTGGACGAACCTACCAACGGGCTCGATCCCTCCGCCCTCGGTGACTCCCTCCGCGCCGAT